>NZ_JBFIGO010000053.1:0-18799 GCF_041602295.1 Spongiibacter sp.
AGTGGATGTGTTTGGCTTTCTCAGTCGCATCGATGAACGTGGTTCACCCTATAACTGTGTGTTCCAAAACGAGCAGGCCATTCTGACTCAGGGGATTTATCGCGGTGATCGCGGTCGCGATCTGAAAACCGCCTGTGATGAAAGCAGTGCCTTGGCCAAGCAGTTCAAGGTCAGTCAAACCGAAGAGGACGCGGTCTACGCCATTGATAACCATTTGTTGGCGCTCACCCTGCGCGGCCCGCTGTGGGGGATGGATGTTGAGAGTATCAGCAGTTACGCCATGCAGGACAATATTCGCATCAGTGGCGATTCCGACGGCACCGCTATTCGCGCGGTGGCGGTGGGGCCGGACGCGGCTTACCAAATACTGGCGGGCGCGGATGACAGCTCGGTGGGCGAGGCGGTTCGCGAGCAGTTTAGTCAGGAAGTGAAGTTTAATGGCACGGCCTGGGACGATAGCCTGAATTACACCTTTGGCCTGTTTTATGCCGAGGAGCGCCTGGATAACAGCATCGACGGTACCGAGGTCGGTGATAACGGCCTAGTGGCCGTGGGGCCAAATGCCGCGGCGGATCTCGGTATACCGCTGCCCAATAATTTTGTGCTGCCGGTACAGGCCAATGCCCTTGCCCTGGCGGACTACCACAACACGACAACGGCCCTTTTTGCTCAGGGCACGCTGGACCTGAGAGACAGCATGCAGCTGACCCTCGGCGTGCGCTACACCGAGGAAGAGCGCAGCACGGTGCAGATTCAGGGGACGCCGGACTACGAGGAATACGCCAACCGCTTGAATGCGCAGATTGGCAGCAATCCTGCAATTGTGCAGCCGCTTGTGTATGTAATGGACGGCATATATTCGCCGGTGTCGCAGCAGCAGTATCTGGCCTACCAAGCCCCGCAAGTGCCTTTTCTGTATGCCGCGCCCCTGCGCGGGGACACTGAATTTTCGGAGTTTACGCCCAGCATCACCTTAAACTACCTGGCGGATGAAGAGCTGCTGTCGGCCCTGGGTGTCGACAGCTTTATTGCCTATGCCACGGTGAGCAAGGGCTTTAAATCGGGCGGCCTGGATGTGCGCTCCACCCAGACCGAATCGTCGATCAAGCAGTTTGAGCCCGAGGTGGTGGTCAACAAAGAACTGGGTGTGAAGGTGGATGCCCTGGATAGCCGCCTGCGTTTCAATGTGGCGGTCTACCAGATGGATTACAGCGACTTGCAGGTGGCCCTGTATGAACGCGGCAGCACCCAGACCGAAGTGGTGCAGTTTACCGGCAATGCCGGCGAAGCAGTGGTCGATGGCTTTGAGCTGGAATTGACCGCCCTGCTGGGGGATTTCACCCTCAGTGCCAACGCCGGTTACACCGATGGCGACTTTGTCGAATACGACCTGGGCACCAACACCGCCGAGGGGTTTGCGGTAGTGGATCGCAGCGGTGAGGCCTTCCCCCAGGTACCGCAAAATGTGCGCGGCTTGGTCATCCAGTACGACTGGCATTCGCCGCTGGGGCTGATCAGCCCGCAACTGCAGTATTACTACTCCGATGAGATATTCATTGGCACCGACTATTTGAGCGGTGACTACGCCAGCTCGACGATCGGTCAGTACGAGCTGTTCAATGCCCGCGCCAAGTGGCAGATCACCGAGCAGATGGGCGTGGCCGCCTATGTGAACAATCTTAAAGACGAGCCCTATTTTGTCGGCGGTATTGCAGTGACCAGCGTGATTGGCGTGGCCAATCGCGTGCCGGGTACGCCGCGAGAGGCGGGGCTGGAGTTCAGCTATCAATTCCGCTGAAGCGGCTGATGCTGCGCAGCCACAGCGAGATATGTCGAGTTTAGGGAGAGAATTATGAAACGCCTTTTGGCTTTGTTGGCGGTGGCAGTGCTGTTATTGGTCGCGGTATTGCTGCTGCGCACTCTGCAATTTAAACCGCCGGAACTGCAGGCCGGTGAGACTCTGCCCCTGCAGGACTGGCCGGCTGATGAATTGGCCCAGGGCTTGGCGGGCGCACTGCGCTTTGCCACCGTATCTCACCGTGACCCCACACAGGTAAACACCCAGGCCTTTGCCGACTTTCAGGCCTATCTGGCGCAGCGCTTTGCGCGGGTGTTTGCCGAAATCCCCTACCAGCGTCTGGACGGCGGCACGCTGCTATTTCGCTGGGCGGGCAGTGACGAGCAGGCTAAACCGGTGATGCTGATTGCCCATCAGGATGTGGTGCCGGTGATTCCGGGCACCGAAGACGAGTGGAGCTACCCGCCCTTTGCCGGGACCATCGCCGATGGTTATATCTGGGGGCGCGGTGCGATTGACGACAAGGCCAGCGTGGTGGGTATTCTCGAGGCCGTCGAGCGGCTGTTGGCTGAGGGCTTTGTGCCGCCGCGCACCGTTTACCTCGGTTTTGGTCACGACGAGGAGGTTGGCGGCGAGGGGGCCAAGGCAATGGCGGCGCTGCTGGCCGAGCGCGGCGAGTCGCTGGCCTTCCTGCTGGACGAGGGCGGGGTGATTGCCAAGGACATGCTGCCCGGCATTGAGCGGCGGGTGGCATTGATTGGCCCGGCAGAGAAGGGCTACGTTAGCCTGCAGCTGAGCGCCCGCGGCAGCGGTGGCCACTCGTCGATGCCGCCGCCGCAGAGCGCTGCCGGCATTGTGGCGGCGGCCGTGGCCAAGCTCGAGGCCAAGCCGCTGCCGGCGACGCTGGACTACACCGTCGATTTTATTCGCTATCTGGGCAACAGCGTGCCGTTTTACCAGCGGCTGATGTTCGCCAACCGCTGGTTGTTTGCGCCACTGCTGGAAGCCCGTCTCAGCGAAGTGCCAGCGATCAATGCCGGTCTGCGCACCACCACCGCAGTGACCATGTTGCAGGGCAGTGTGCAGGACAATGTGCTGCCCATTGAGGCCAGCGCGGTGGTGAATTTTCGAATTTTACCTGGCGACACGGTAGATAGCGTGGAGCAACAGGTGGCTGAGATTATTGACGACCCGCGGGTGAGCATCAGTCGCTATGGCGGCTTTGGCAGCAACCCCTCGGCGGTGGCGTCACCGGCATCGGCGGGCTTTAGGCTGCTGGCCGAGCTGGTGCAGCAAGTCAGCCCCGAGACGCTGGTGGCGCCGCGGCTGGTGGTGGTCGCCACCGATGCCCGTCATTTCGAGGCGGTAGCGGAAAACAGTTACCGTTTTATCGGTATAGAAGTCGGGCCCCGGGAAATGGCGGGTATTCACGGCACTGACGAGCGGGTGTCTATTGCCAGTTATGTGGATGCAGTGGCGATTTATTATCAGCTGCTGCGGCGCAGTGCGGAGCTCTAGCCGGCCCATTGCAGCAGTTGCCGGCCAAACATGGCCGGCGAGCGCTGATCAGTCGTCAGCGCTCAAATCGGGCTTCTAGTTTGCTTGCGTAGAACAAAAAGCCCGCCTTGCTGGCCTGCTAGTGAAAATGGCTGGCTGCAGCAGTTAGTGCGCAGTCGTCGGGAGTTGGTAATTAGCGTGGAATATTCGCCTGAAATTAACCGTTATCAGTTTTGGAAGACCTCGAAAACGTCTACCGGTTCCGGGATATTGCCAAGTTAATTCCGCTAGAGTGGCGGCCTCTGCAATGACAGGATGTCTGTTGTGCAAATAAGAAGAGGCCCTCATGCATTATCCTATTGATCCAGACTTTCCCCGCCACGACGAAGATGCGGCGCTGCTAACTTCATTAAATCAACTGCCGGTGCGGCCGGTATTTATTATGGGGCTGCATCGCTCCGGGACCACCTTCCTCTACGACAGTGTGGCCCGTGCCTTCCCTCTGGCCCAGCTCAATCTCTATCACCTGTTTTACTACAATCGCCTGCTCAGCAATCAGCAGTCCGGCGGAGATGTTCGGGATGCCAAGCAGCTTGACGCCTGCTTCACCGCGTTGGGTATCCGTGATCGCAATATTGATTCGGTAGCCGTGGCAGCCGATGAGGTTGAGGAATACGGCTACCTGCTGCGCCGCCGTTTTGGCAGTTTTAAGCTGAATGAAGGCAGTGCCGCCTTCTTCGAACAGATGTGCCGGAAGCTGCAGGCGGTGCAGCCGGGCAGCGAGGCGGTGCTGTTAAAAAACCCCTGGGACACCGGCAATGCCCAGTGGATGGCCGAGCGTTTTCCCGAGGCGCGCTTTATCTATATCAGCCGCGAACCCATGGCCGTGCTTAACAGCATGCTCAATGCCCTGCTGAGCTATCTGGAGGGCCCGCAGCACTACTTGGAAATGCTGCTGGACCGCGGTGATGGCCGCCGCGGTTATCGGGCGGGTTACGTGGTGTGGCTGTGGCTGCGCGGCTTGCGCAAATTGCTCGGCCGGCGGGGGATTGGCCTGTTGGCGCGGCCGTTACTGGCCAGGGTAGTGGCCAAACAGGTCGCCGAATATCGCAGAGAACTCGCGGTGATGCCGGCGGCTCAGGCGTTGGAAGTCGATTATCGGGAACTGGTGGCATCGCCCGCGACGGTGCTTGGCGACTTGTCTGGTTTTTTGGGCTTGCCGCTATGTCAGGAGGCGGGTGTGCTAAAAGCGGCTACTGCCAGTCGGCCGCGCAATACCTTGTTGCGCAATTACGAGGCGCGTTTAGACAAGCTCGTTGCCCGGGAAATGGCAGCTTAGGTGTTGGCGATGGCGCTGATTTTATCGGCGCCTAATTTTTATAGGTATAAACCACAATGGAAAAATCTAACGCCCATTGTGAGCAGGGGTTTTCATTGTTTTAAAAATCACTATTACACATTGTGCTTGGAATGGGTGTGTCACAAACTGAATTGCATGTGTCGCAAGCCATTGAAATATAAGTAAAAATTCTAACTTCATTATTTCTTCTTGTGACTTAAGTCACATCGGTGTCTGTGCTGAAGTCCTTATCATCGTTCCGCGCTGTTGAATTGCTTTAATAAAAACCGGCTATTTAACGCGACTTATAAAAAATATAACTGCAAGCGGGGAGTGCTGATTCCGATACGTCGGTGGTCGCCACTGTTTGTTGAGAACGTGCCTAGTGGAAGAGACGATCAAGATGGAAAAGTTAATCAGCCAGCAGAAACCTGCCGACCCCTATTTGAGAAAAGATCTGGACGCCGAACTGTTGGTTGGCGCTAGGAGATTGACGTCGGGCGGCGACTTGAGCCTGGCTCGCGAAACGCGAGCTGAAGTGTTGGCGCCAGTCCCCCAGCTGCTGCCTATTGCTGCCGCTCAGCGCGGCATGTGGATGGGGGAGAAGATTGGCCCCAGCGATGCCGTCTACAAGCTTGCCGAGTATGTGGATATTGATGGCTACATGGATGCGGCCTTGTTTGTGCAGGCGACGCGCCTGCTCACTGCCGAAGCGGAGTCCACGCGGGTGCAGATCATTGAAACGGCGGAAGGCCCGCGTCAACTGGTGGCAGAGCGTTACGAGGGTGAGCTGCCGGTGCTGGATTTCAGTGGCGGCGCCGACGCTGAGCAGCGTGCGCTGCGCTGGATGAACGATGAGCTGCGCCGTCCCGCCGATTTAGCCAGTGACCCGCTGTGGTTTAGCGCGCTGATTAAGCTCAGCGAGCGGCGCTTCTTTTGGTACCACCGCTGCCATCACATCACCATAGACGGATTTGGCGCCGGCCTTATTGCCCGCCGTCTGGCGGAACTGTACAACGGCCTGGTGAATAATGAGGCCGTTGGAGAAACCCCCTTCCTGCCGCTGTCAGTGCAGTTGGATCAGGAGAAAAGCTATCGCGAGTCGTCGCGTTACGGTCGCGACCGAGAGTATTGGAAAGAACAGCTCAGCGGCATTCCCGATGCGATTTCGCTGTCACAGCGCAACGCCCAGCACAGCGGCGGTCTGCGCCGCAGCAGCGTGACCCTGTCGCTGGACAGCTCGGCGCAGATTCGCGAAATCGCCCAGCACTACGGCGGCTCGGTGCCGCAGTTGCTGATCGCGATGGTGGCGGTCTACACCTACCGCATGACGGGACAGCAGGATCTGGTATTCGGTATGCCGGTGACTGCTCGGGCCAATCGCAGCTTGCGCAGTATTCCGGCGATGATGGCCAATGCGGTGGCGATCCGCCTGGCCATGAGCGATGAGCAGAGCCTGGTCGAACTGCTGGGGCAAACGGCGAAAACCGTGCGTAACTCGCTGCGCCACCAGCAATATCGCTACGAAGAACTGCGCCGCGATCTCGGTTTGCTGGCCCAGGGCCAACAGATCTCCTGGATGGGGGTGAATATCGAGCCCTTTGATTATGAATTGGGCTTTGGCGGCCACCCCTGTAGCGCCCACAATTTGTCCAACGGTACGGTGGAAGACATGACGGTATTTGTCTTCGACCGCGGCAGCAATCAGGGGCTGAATATTGTTATCGATGCCAATCCGGCGCTGTACAGCCAGGCTGAGCTGGACGAGCACCGCGATCGGCTGACGCGCTTGATCGAGGCGATGATTGCCACGCCGGAGCGCGCCATTGGCGACTTTGACTTGTTATCGGTGAACGAGCGCCGCAAGCAGTTGGAGGATTGGAACAACACCGCGCATGCGCTACCCGAAAGCCAATGGCCAGTGCTGTTTAGTGACAGTGTGGCCAGCTTTGCCCAGCGTCCGGCGCTGAGCGATGCCGTGCAATCACTAAGCTATGCCGAGCTGGGCTCACAGGTTAACCGCCTGGCCAGGGCGCTGAGTGTACTGGGGGTAGGCCCCGGCAAGTTGGTGGCGGTGTCGCTGCCCCGCGATGCCTCGCTGCCGACGGCGCTGCTGGCGGTGCTCAGCTGCGGCGCCGCGTATTTGCCACTCGACCCCGATGTGCCAGCTGATCGCCTGGCGATGATTTTGGACGATGCCCAGCCCACCTTACTGCTGAGCACGGAATCGAATTGCGGCAAACTGCCCGACAGTGGCGTGCAAACCTTGCTGTGGGAACAATTGAATCTCGATGCCTTTGCCGATAGCCCGATGCCGCGCAGGCGGGTAAGCGCAGCGGACCCCGCATATATTATTTACACCTCCGGCTCGACCGGCCGGCCTAAGGGGGTGGTGATCGCCCACGGCGGTTTGCTCAATTTTTTGCTGGCCATGCAAGACAGCCTGCAGTTAGCCGCCGGTGATACCCTGTTGGCGCTGACTACGGTGTCCTTCGATATTGCCGTGCTGGAGCTGTTTTTGCCGCTGTTGGCCGGCGCCCAGGTACATATTGCCAGCCGCGATATTGCCCGCGACCCCGCGGCGTTGGCGGCGCTGGTGCAGGCGCGCGGCATCAGCCATATGCAGGCGACGCCGTCGCACTGGCAGGCCTTGCTGGACGACCACGCCGCGGCGCTGCGCGGTGTACAGCCGCTGGTCGGCGGCGAGGCTCTGCCCGCCGAGTTGGCCAAGGCGATGCGCCGGTTGGGCGCGCCATTGGTTAATCTCTACGGCCCCACCGAAACCACCATTTGGTCGACCCAGATGCGAGTGGATAAGCTCGACGGCAGTGCGCCGGCGATTGGTCGACCGATCTGGAATACTCAAGTCTATGTACTGAACGAGGCTATGCAGTTGCTGCCTACCGGTGCGGCCGGTGAGCTGTATATCGGCGGCGCCGGTCTGGCGCTGGGCTATCACCGGCGCCCGGACCTCACGGCAGAGCGCTTTGTCGACAATCCCTTCGGCGACGGCCGTCTTTACAAAACCGGCGACCTGGCGCGCTGGCGGCGCGATGGGGTGCTGGAATATCTCGGGCGCAATGATTTTCAGATTAAAATTCGCGGCTTCCGGGTCGAGAGCGAAGAAATAGAGAGTCAGTTGCTGCGCTGCCAGGGGGTGCGGCGCGCGGCGGTGGTGCTGCGCAACGACAGCGCTGGCGAGCCGCGACTGGTGGCCTATTTGTTGGCCGATGACGGCTACCACGCCGAGCATGAGGCGCTGCAGGCGGCGGCGCTGCGGCCGCAGCTGGAGCGCAAACTACCCGAGTATATGCTGCCATCGCAGTATGTGGTGCTCGACGACTTCCCTCTGAACGTCAACGGTAAATTGGATCGCAAGGCGCTGCCTGAGCCCCGGTGGCAGTCGCGCAGCACCATCGCGCCGCGCAATGCGCTGGAAGCGCAGCTGGCCGAGTTGTGGTGTGAGCTCTTTAAGCTGGAGCGTATCGGGGTGCACGACAGTTTCTTCGAGCTCGGTGCCGACTCGATTACCGCGGCGAAGATGGTGGCGAAACTGCGTGATGTGCTGGGCAGGGAGGTGCCGCTGGCGGCGATTTTCGAGGCCACGACCATTGCCGAGCTGGCCGAGCATTTGCAGCGCGATCAGCAGTTGGATCCGCTGGCCAATGTGCAGCCGCTGAACACGCTGGCGGCGCGCGGCGAAGGTCAGCCGCTGTTCTGTATTCATCCGGTGTTGGGCTTGAGTTGGGGCTTTGCCGGATTGGCTCAGTACCTGCCCGAGGGCACGGCGCTGTACGGTATTCAATCGCGCGGTCTGGGTGGTGGCGAACCCTTGCCGCCGTGCCTTGAAGACATTGCTGCCGACTATATTGCGCTGATTCGCGAGCACCAGCCCTGTGGCCCCTATCGCTTGTTGGGTTGGTCGATGGGCGGCGTTATCGCCCAGGAGATGGCCCGCCAACTGCGCGAGTTGGGCGAGTCGCTGAGCTTCCTCGGCGCCCTGGATGCCTATCCCTTTGCGCAGCGAGCCACCGGCGACGAAGCCGAAACGGTGCGCAATGTGCTGGCCTTTCTCGATATTGACAGCCCTGCCGCGCCGGACAGCATGGCGGAGTTGAGCGAGTTTCTGTGTCGGGAATACGATGTGCTGAATCTGGAATTCGTCAAACAATTGCAGGGCAAGCAGAGCGCGCTAATTGACGATGTCAGTGCCGTTATCGCTAACAACCTGCAGCTGCTGCAAGACTTTCGGCCACAGCCTGTCGATGTTGCTATGCACTTTTTCCAGGCGGTTAACACCGCCAGTTCCGCGCATTTACAGCATCGCCCGCAGGCCTGGCGCCGCGCGGTGGCGGATTTGCACATCTATCCGGTGGACTGCCACCACCAGCAGATGCTGGACGCCGAGCCGCTGGCGGTGATTGGGCCCTTTGTCGCTCGCGCCCTGGCGGAGCAATAGCATGAAGGTTTGTATTTTTTCCATCGGCACACAGGGGGACGTGCGGCCCTTTGTGGCACTGGGGCTGGGTTTGCAGGATGCCGGTCACCAAGTGTGTATCGTCACCGGCGACAGCTGCGAGTCGCTGGTGCGCAGCCACGGCTTGGACTACGCGCCGCTGACTGCCGACTTTCTAGAGGTGATGGCCAGAGACCCCGAGGTCTTACAGCGCGGTTTAAACCCGGTGGCCCTGCTGGCGACCGCCCGCCGTGAACTGCTGACGATGGCGGCGGATTGGCCCGAGCAGGCCAGTGCGGCGGTTGCCGGTGCCGGTTTGTTGCTGGGCAATGGCATGGTGGCGGCGCTGGCCTCGGCACTGGGGGAGCGCTACGGCATACCGGTTGTCGAAACCCATTTGCAGCCGGTCACGCCCTGCCCGGATATTCCGCCAATGATGTTGCCGCCGCCGCGCCGCTCGCGAGCGGGGGTCGTTAATCAATCGCTCTACCACCTGTGCCGGCTGCTTACCTGGCAGATGCTCAGCCCGGCCTATGGCGCGGTGCGCGAGCAGTTGGGTCTGCCAGCACTGCCCTGGTACGGGCCGTTTTATCGGCGCCGGCGCCCCCAGCAACTGCTCTACGGTTTTAGCTCCAGCCTGGTGCCGCCGTCGCGGCACTGGCCGGACTCGGTGCAGGTGGCGGGCAACTGGTTTTTAGACGAGGCCGAACAGTGGCAGCCACCGCAGGCCCTGCAGGATTTTCTCGATGCTGGCGACAAGCCGGTGTACGTGGGTTTTGGCAGTATGCTCGGCGACGACAGTGCGGCGCTCAGTGAGGTGATCCTGCAGGCCCTGCGCAACACCGGTCAGCGGGCAATCTTTGCCAGCGGCTGGGGTGGTTTGGCTGCCGTCGCCGACGAGCGAGTCTACTGCCTGCAGGCGGCGCCCCACGACTGGCTGTTTCCACGGGTCAAGGTGGCGATTCACCACGGCGGTGCCGGCACCACCGCGGCGGCTGCCCGGGCGGGAATTCCCTCGGTGGTGATGCCGTTTTTTGGTGACCAGCCGTTCTGGGCGTGGCGGTTGGCGCAGCTGGGCGTGGCGCCGCCGGCCCTGCGCCGCAAACGCTTGTACGCCGCCGATGTCGAGGCGGCCTTGCGCGAAGCCGGCGGTGCCTTGATGCAGCTGCGGGCGGCGCAGCTGGGTGAGCAACTGCGCGCTGAGGACGGCGTTGCGGCGGCGGTGGCGCAGCTGCAGCAGTGGGGCTATCTCGACGGTGAGCGCCGGGCAGCGGTGGGCGCTGATATCGATGCGCTGGCCGCACAGCTACTTGGTTGACGTCTCCCCAGTGGCCCTTGCGGCCGACTTGTTTACGGCCACACCTTTTATCGCTGAGTTGTCGCCGCTGAGGCTGTCGGCGATTAATGTGACGGCCACGCTGTGTCATTTCCGCGCCGAGGCTTTTTCGCCGACCTTGTTTGCTCACTATGGTGTGACTGCGCCAGATGCCTTGGTGCGTGCCGCCGCGCCGCGTCAGGCGCAGTTTTTGGCCGGGCGCTGCGCGGCGCGTCTCGCCCTGGCGGCGATCGCTGCCGACCACCGCAGCCCGCCGCGGGGCGCGGGTGGCCAGGCCTGTTGGCCGGCGGGGGTGTTCGGGGCGATCAGCCACAGTGACTCGCAGGCTCTGTGCGCCGTGGGGCGAACGTCACCGCTGGGGCTGGATATCGAGTCGCCACTGGCGGCCGATGCCGCCGAGGAACTGGCACCGCTGATTGGCGGTGACGAGGAGTGGGCGCTGCTGGCGGCGCTGCCCCGCGGGGTGGCGGTGGCGCTGTTGTTTTCGGCCAAGGAGAGTTTGTACAAGGCCCTATACCCTCGGCTGCAGCGCTATATTGATTTTGCCGAGGTGCGACTGCAGGCGGCCGATGTCGGCGGGTGCTGTTTGTTTCTGCGGCCGCGTTCGGCGCTGGCGGTGGCATTGCCGGCCGGTCAACGCTTTGCCGTGCATTGGCAGAGCTGCGGCGAGCAGTTGTTGACCTACACCCGCTACAGTGACGGCCCGCTGCCGGCCTAGTGGTTGTCGATTGTCGCGCCTTATTATCGGTGTTGGGGGTAGAAGTAATGGCTAGGGCGGTGTGTCGCGATTGCCTTGGCGGCGCTTGGCGACGGAGAGAGCTTGATGGCGCTGAGCCGGTGGGCGGGCGAGCTCGCTGCGCGGCTGGATAGAAGAGCACGGCACCGGCAGGTTACTGCCGGTGCCGGGGACTTACAGGCCGGTTTTGACCCGCAGTGATTTGAAGCTGATGGCGTTGTGGTCTTCCAGGTTGCGCTCGGGCTCTTCGGCCAGCGAGGCATTGGGGAAGCGTTTGAAAAACTCGCCCATGCTCAGATAGAGCTGGTGCTTGGCCAGTGCGGCGCCGACGCAGTAGCGCGGGCCGTAGCCAAACAGCACATCGGGGTCAAATTTGCGGCGCACATCGAGAGTGTAGGGATTGTCGAAATGCTCGGGGTCGTGGTCTTTCAGATGGGGCATCATCAGCACCATCTGGCCTTTTTTCACCTGCTGACCGAGGACTTCCATGTCGGCGGGGGCGTAGCGCGCAAAGCCCATTTTGGAATGGCCGGACCAGCGCATAATTTCGCTAAAGGCGTTAGAAAAGGCCTCGGGCGATTCCAGTGCCAGCGGGATTTGATCGGGGTTTTTGAGCAGGGCGTAGGCCGACCACTGCTGGGCCATTAAGGTAGTGTCGGCGCCGGCGCCGATCAATGCCAAAATCAGCGTAATAATGTCCCATTCGTCGAAGTTGTCGTTTTCGGCTTCAACTTTCAACAACGCACTGAGGAAGTCCTCTTCGCCATTGGGCGATTGGCGGCGCTCGTTAATGACTTCAAATAAAATATCGATGGCGCGGTTGCTGTCTTCCTGAGCCTTGGCGCGACGCTCGTCAGAGATGGTCGGGTTCCAGGTCTCGGTAAAGGTCAGTACCGTCTGCTTGATCTGCGGCCAGTATTTTTCAGGGATGCCGACCATGCGGGTGATGGAAATAAAGGGAATGTGCTTGGCAATTTCTTCGATATAGTCGAATTCCTCGACATCGCCGAGTTCCTGGAACAGACGAATGATGTCGGGTTCGATGCGGCGGTTGATGTTGTCGACCACATTGCGCGAAAAGGCCGGCGAGGTAATTTTGCGGATCAGTCGGTGGTGGTGGGGGTCGTCCAATAGGCTGTGGCCGACCAGTGCGCGCTCAAAGTTATTCCAGTCTTCCTCCTTCGGACGCGGCGGGGCAAACTCCCAGTCGTAGAAGTCGGAGCTCAGATACTCGTGTTTCCAGCACTCCATGATGTCGGGCATGCGGGTCATAATCCAGCACATCCACGGCGCATACCACACCAGCCGGCCGCGTTCGCTCAGTGCCTTGCACTGCGGGCCCGGGTCCAGGGCGTATTCCATCGAATTGGGGTTAAACAGCGTTTCAATCGGCGCTTGTTCGGCCTGTTCAGTGTTCAGCATTGCTGTAGCTCCTTGTGATTATTGTGAGCGCAGCCGGGCCTGCGCGATGCAATACCGGTTTGCCAAAAAATATACTACCGTGTATTTTTATTCTCAAGTGACATTATTTTCACGCTTTGCTCTGGCTGTTGTCACGGCGGTATTAACAGGGTCTAGCAGAGTCTAGAAATAACAATAACGGGAGTAACTATGCAGGATTTTAGCAACAAGGTGGCGGTTATCACTGGCGGCGCCAGCGGTGTGGGGCGGGCATTGGCACTGCTGCTGGCCAAGAACGGCGCCAAGGTGGCGATTGCCGATATTGAAGCCCAGGCGCTGGAGCGCACGGTGGCCGAATTGCAGGAGCTGGGCTGTGAATGCATGGGCCAGCGCGCCGATGTGACTGATCAGGAATCTATGCATGCTCTGGCCGAAGCGGTGTTGACGCGCTTTGGCAGCATGCACCTGGTGTTTGCCAACGCCGGTGTGGGTACCGGCGAGGGCGGCAATATGTGGGACTACAATCCCAACGATTGGGAGTGGGGCTTTAGAGTGAATACCTGGGGCTTAATCCACACGATCAATGCCTTTATGCCGCGCTTGGTTGAGCAGGCTGAAGAAGCGCATTTTGTGGTGACGGGCTCCGGCAACGGCGCCTTTTTGATGCTGCCGGACACGCCGATTTACACCGCCACCAAGGCCGCGGCGCAGGCCATTACTGAAAACCTGCACTACCAACTGCAGGCTCAGCAGTCGCCGGTGAAGGTCAATGCGCTGTTCCCGGGGCCCCATGTGGTCAATACCGGCATCTTTAATTCCGAGCGCAACCGTCCGGAAGATCTGCCTGTCGACCCCAATAAAGTCGATTCGGGGATTCACTCGGTGGACGACATGAAGGAAATAATGGCCCAGTACGATATGCAGCTGCAGACCACCGAGCCGGAAGAAGTGGCCGAATTTGCCCTGCAAGGCCTGCGCGACGAGACCTTCTGGATTTCGCCGATGTCGGACAAGGCGCGGGCGGCGTTTATTGCGCGCACGCAGAGCATTCTCGAGCGCACCACGCCGACGGCGCCCAACGTGCTATAGAGGAAGTTGGCTTGCCTTCAGCGCATACGCTAAGATTCGACGCTTTGACAGATCCCAAGGAGAAGTCGGTGCCAGCGAGTCAGCTCGGGCGACGAGAACGTAAGAAAAAGGCAGTACGCGAGACCATTCGCAAGGAGACCCTGCGGCTGATCGGTCGGCACGGCGTTGAGGGGCTGACCATTGACGCCATTTGCGACTGTGTGGATATCGCCAAGAAAACCTTTTACAACTATTACGCGACCAAGCACGAGCTGATGATGGAGCTCTGCGAACAGGAACTGTTGCAGAGCACCGACAAGCTGATCGATGAGTTGTTGGCCTGCGGCGAACCTTTTTTCCAGCAGCTTGTGCATCTTGTTGAGGTGTTTATCAATCGCAACCAGCAGGCTGGCGGCGTTGAGCGCCAGTTGATCGCCTACTCGGTGGGCGCCATGGCGGCCAATATCAGCCAGGGCGCCGGTCAACTGGCCTTTATCAACAACAGCTTTCTGAGAATGTACGAGCACAACCGGGACGCCTTGAAACCGGGTTTGACGCCGGCTTTCTGCGCGGAGATGACGGTGGGCATGTTCAACGCCATCACCCTGAACTGGGTGCACAATGCGGATTACGATTCCGAGGCTCGCTACCGCGAGATGTTGGCATTTATTAGAAGCAGTATGCTCGTCGACGGTTGATCCACTTTTGCCGAGCCCAGGTGGTGGCGCTCGGCTTTCCCCTCTATATTTTTTGCTCTGCTATTTCGCCCTTCTTAACAATCAGTAATCATTTCCCTGCGTCTCTCGCTTGACCCAAATTAGTAAACCATATACTTTTTTTACATCACGGTTACCTTTTTTAAGAGAAGGGTTTGGAGGCAGCATGAATAATAGATATAAAAAGCCCATCCCATGCGGTTGGTTTGCCATTGACTACAGCAAGGACTTGGCGCCCAAGGATGTCAAACCGCTGAAGTATTTCGGCAAAGATCTGGTGCTGTTTCGCACCGAGTCCGGTGAAGCGGTACTGCTCGATGCCCACTGCCCGCACTTGGGGGCTCACCTCGGTCACGGTGGCCAGGTAAAGGGCGAAAGCATTGCCTGCCCCTTCCACGCCTGGGAATTTAACGGCGAGGGCTTTTGTACCAAGGTGCCCTATGCCAAGAACATGCCGCCGAAAGTCGACGGCAAACAGGCCATTGGCAACTACCCAGTGGTTGAGCTGAATCAGATGATTTGGGCCTGGTACCACCCCAAGGGTATTGCGCCGTTGTGGGAAGTTGAGCGCCATCCCGAGCTGCACTCCGATGAGTGGACAGCGATGGACACCTACGACTGGGAGATCAACTCGATTATCCAGGAAACCGGTGAAAACGCCGTGGATATCGCCCACTTTGTTACCGTGCACGATTCACCGGAGATGCCGGATGGACAGGTGACGATTGATGGTTATAAGCGCACAACGCTGATGGACAGCCGCCAGCACGCCATCGACGAGCAGGGCAATGTTGACCTCAGTGGTGAAAATTACGACTCCGGGCGCTTGGAAGCTTATTCCTTTGGCCCCGGTCAGACCTATCAGCGTTTCTCGCGAATGTTCGACATCGTGATGATGGGCACCATCACGCCGATCGACGATCAGAACATCCATATGCGTTTCAATTTCAGCATGCCCAAGCAGCAGAGTGGTGAGAACAGTCTGTACGCCGCTGGTTTTCGCGACGAAATCGTGCGCCAAGTTGGTCAGGATATTCCGATCTGGGAGCACAAGGTTTATCTGGAAGAGCCGACACTGTGTGACGGCGATGGCCCGATAGCGAAGTACCGCAAGTGGTTTGAACAATTTTACGCGGCCTGAGCCGCGCAGATTGACCCGTCCCAAAACCATAATAAAGAGGAAAGATGATGAGCGATGCCAACGCCCCCATGGGTAAACCCGGTGATATTCTCAATTGGCCGATGCTGAAAATCCGCTACAAAACCGATGCCGAGAGCATCGCCAAGTTATTGCCGCCCGGCATTGAGCCCGGTAAAGAGCCCGGCGTCACGATTACTATTTATAACTTCCCGGTGCTTAATGAGCCGGAATACGGCTGTGTGGTCAATGTCGATGCCAACTACAACGGTATTGAAGGCGAGTACACCCTGGGGATTGCCATTGACCAGGAGGCTGCGATTTACGGCAGCCACGAGCGCTGGGGGCAGCCCAAGTACTATGCTGAAACCCAGTACTACCGTTTGATGGACTATGTCTCGGCCAAGGTGACGCACCGCGGCTACACCTTCCTGGAATTTAAAGGTCAGGTGACCGGCACTGGCGAAAATCCACCGGAATTTGAAACCAATGAGTGGTGGATCAAACAGCTGCGCGGCGTCGATATGGCCAAGCCGAGCTGGGACTTCCCCCCCCATGTGGTGCGGGTCTACTCCAAGTACGGCACGGCCCACGTGGAAAAATTACAGGGTCAAGTGACGCTAAGCGACAGCCCCTGGGATCCGCTGGCCAGCAAGTTGCCAATGCGCAGCGAGGCCGAGACCTGGCTGTGGACACCGACCTTCCTAGATCGCCGCATTACCCTGGAGGGCCCGCTGGACCCAGAGGCCTTTATGCCCTTTGCCGACACCATTGGCGGCTCGCGCTGGCCGGGTGAGAACGGCGGCCCCAAACAGGGCTGAGCACTTCCAAGCCGGGCTTTGCCCGGCTTTTTTTTACCCGGCTTTTTTGTCCGGAATAGGCATCTGAGAATCTGTTTAAATCGCTTTGCATTTTGCGACGCTTATTCGCGATGCTCTTGTCCCCCTGCGCTTGTCGTCCATTTAGCGTCGCTTTCTTTGCTTTTAACCTATTGAAATATATCTATTAATTAAAGTATTTCGCATGTTGCAACCAGCTGGCCTGCTTTCTGCAAAAACAAAGGAGAAATTTACAGCTAGAAAGGTGGTTAATAATGTCAGCAACCTATACTGGGTGTGTTAAAGGGCGTTCACTGTTATTGCTTGCGGGCCTTACATTGACGATTGCCTGCAGTCACCTCGATAGCCACTACAAGGCTGAGGGCCGGGGGCAGGCGCCGCTGATTGCTGCGTATACCGATACCGACCGAGATGGGGTGATGGACTTTGGCGATCTCTGCCCGAAAACACCAATACAAGAACAGGTCGACGGATTTGGTTGCCACGAGCTTTCGCGGGCAGCTTTCTACGCGGCTGTACCCGCAGGCGAGCGCGAGTGTGCGTGGGACCATCATCCGGCGGAGTGCGCAGCTTCGACCGAAAGGGAGTTTGGCAACAATGATTGACGCAATAACACTTCGACGTCGTGGGCGGCATGCCGGGGCAGTGCTTACACTGGCGGTGGTCGCCGTCCTTGGCGTTGCGTTGCCGTCGCAGGCTGCCGACAATGGTTTGAAGTTTGTCGAAACCGCCGATGGCCGCCAGTCGTCAGGTACGCGTGAACTGGTGCAGTGGACCCACTCCCGCTTGGTATTTAATAAGACCTTAAAGCGGGTTGCCGTAGGGCAGGAGTCGACGATGGAAGTCGAGGTGCTCGGCAGTAACGAGGTGCTCGCACTGGCTAAGCAGGTCGGGCGTACCAGTATTATGGTGTGGTATACCGACGGCACGACTGAGACGTTTTTGTTCAGTGTGGTGGAAGATCTAACGGTGCTTCGCGATGCCCTGCGCGACATTCATCCCAATCTGCGCTTACAGCTGGCGCCCGATCGCGCCGCTTTGGTACTGCGTGGTCGTGTACCCACCATGGATTTTCGTATGGCCGCGGAAACGGCGGCCCGAGATTATCTCGATGTCGGCGGTGATCACGGTCAGCGCGCTGACTTGGTGATGAAGGGCGGTGCGGGGTCATTGATCAATGATGTTAATTTCCGCCTTCAATCGGCATTTGATGATGCTCGCCCGGCGGCCGACCGCGGTCGCAGCAAAGCCAGCATCATCAATTTAATTCAGGTGGAAACCCTGCCGATGAGCGTCAAGGAGAAATTAGAGCGGGCGATCGCCGATGCCGGCGGCAAAGACGTTAAAGTGCGCCGCCTGCAGCGCGGCGATGTGGCGAGCAGCCAGCACGACACCCTGATAATGTCCGGCAAGGTGGATACTCAGGTCGATTTGGTTCGGGTGCTCAATATCGCCTCGCGGGTGGTTTCTGGCCACGATAATCGCGGGGGCCCCCAGGGACAGCAAGTCGACACCAACGATAGCATTCGCGCCATTGCCAATGAGTCGGGTGGCTTGATGGGTGGCCAAGGCTTTGGCGGTGCCGGCGGCGGCCTGGGTAATAATGTCAGTGCCAATGTCGGTCGAGCCAAGTTGGTGTCGATCGCCGATGGACGTATTTTATCGATGGTAGAAGTGCGCGACCTTCCCCAGGTAAGGGTGTCGGTGCAAATGCACGAAGTAAGCCGTCGGCGCTTGAAGAACTGGCGTCCGGATGTATCGCTGGTAAGCAACGGTTATGATTCGAGCAGCCAATTCGGCCTGGCTGGGCGCTCGCAGAACAGCGGTTCCACCATTGAAAATGCCTTGCAAATCCTCGGTGGAACACTGCTCAATAATATTCAGATCGGCGGTAGTGATGTTGCCTTTGACGCTCTGTTTGCCCTGTTGGAAGAAGAGGGTATCTCGCGCACACTGTCACGGCCAACGCTGACGGTGCTGGCCGGTGAATCGGCAAGTTTTCGCGCTGGCGGTGAAGTGCCCGTGCCCAACGCCTTTGCGCCAACCGGCCTTGCCGCCGATGATCAAGTTGGCAGCAATCAGAGCGGTGTCTTTAGTGGCACCGACTTTAAATCCTTTGGGGTTGAGCTGGAAATTCGCGCCATGGTTGGGGAGGACGATCGTATTACCTTGGACATGCGGCCGACGATTTCTTTGCCCGATACCCAGTTGACGCAGGATATCGCCAACAGCACGGGCTCTAGCTTAAATACTTCGGCGTTCAATGTGCGCACTCTACAGACTTCGTCGCGCCTTCGCGACGGCCAGGCCCTGGTTATTGGTGGTCTGGTGAGCCGTGATGTCGCGGATAATCAGAGCCATACACCGGGACTGAGCAGTATTCCCTTGCTGGGTAACTTGGCGAAATCCTCGGGCAAGAGCGATACCGATAAAGAGCTGATCATTGTGGTTACGCCGACGATTGTTCGCGAGCCA
>NZ_JBFIGO010000054.1:0-18785 GCF_041602295.1 Spongiibacter sp.
CCGGGCCTTAGCTCAACACATAAAAGAGATTTTTGTTGAGCACAACGGTAACTACGGCAGCCCACGGGTTTATTCTGAGCTGCGTGCGAACGGTCACCGAGTCAATAAAAAGCGGGTGGCACGGTTGATGCGGGATATAGGGCTGGTGGGAAAAGCTGGCCGGCTATATCGGCGTAGACCGTTGGCGGGCAACCCCTGCATTCGAGTGACCAATAGCCGAATAGGGATGGATGCACCGACCAAGCCCAATTAGCAGTGGGCTGGCGATGTCACGTATTTAAAGGTGAACGGGCAGTGGTTGTATCTGGCGGTGATACTCGACCTCTATTCCAGGCGGATAGTGGGTTGGTCGCTGGATAGATACCGAACCGCCGAGCTGACGATAAGCGCGCTTGAGCGTGCACTGAGTCATCGGACTGTTGAACCGGGTATGGTCTTTCACAGTGACAGGGGTTCAGAATACGGGGCCTTCAGCTATCAGCAGGCACTGAAGAGGGCCGGTATTACGCCGAGCATGAATAGGCCGAGACATATGACCGACAACGCACATTGTGAGTCGTTCTTCCGAACGATGAAAACAGAGAGTTTCAAGGGAATGGAGTTTGGCTCTATGAATGAATTGCGGGTTACCTTGTCGTGGTATATCGACAATTATTACAACACTCAGCGTCTGCACTCGGCATTGGGATATACGATGCCGAATGAGTATGAAAAGATGGCGGCGCGGGCACAGTAACTATGGCGTCTACTTTTTGGGGGGAGCCTCCTATGTGTCCGTGTGCCCCACAACTTGTAGACACCTCCCAGTAGTTATATAAACCTATTTTAAGGTGTTTACTTTGGGGGTGGGCCAGTAAACTAAAGAATCCAAATCTTCGTTAGGGCTGATCGTAGTGCCCTCCATTGGCGAAGATATAAATGGACTTATCATCGAAGCGATATATCAAACGGTCTTTCTGCGAGATTCGTTTTGACCAAAGGCCCGAGAGAGTGTGCTTGAGTGATTCAGGCTTGCCGAGGCCAGATGAAGGATCATCAGATCCGAGCATTTCCGTGAGTAATTTGCTGGGCGCCTTGTGTAGCCGCTTGTCCGGCGACGTCAGCGGTTGTGGTGGCTGATGCCCTCGTGCTGAATATGTTGTTGGGCTGCGCGCTAGCATTCGTTAGCGTAAAGACCGCCGCTGGGCGGGCTTGCCCTGTCCGCGGTTTGTAATTGTGTTCAGAGACATCGCCAACCAAATTGCCAGGATTTCGCGCTTAGGCTAAGGTGTTTTCGCAAGTCGCCGGCTAATACTGGCTGGTAGTAAGCTGCCCGTAATAAGGGCGCCTGCGACGACGGTGATGACAGCAGGGCGCTATAACATAGCTATAAGTGGGTAGTCGCTCGCCTGGGCGGCGCAAGGGATGTTGAGATGTTGAAAAAAATACTATTGTCGATCGCTTTTTTGCTAGCGCTAACGTCGCTGGCTTTCGGCTATTTAATGGCGACCAGTAAACCGAAAATTCCCGAGTTGGAGGGCCAGTACAGCCGTCACTGGCTTAGTCATGACGGTATTGACAGGAGCTTTTCGGTATATCGCCCCAAGTCTCTGAGGGCCGGTGCGCCGCTGTTGTTTGTGCTTCACGGCTCCAATGGCTCGGGTGAGGCCATTCGACAAAAAACCGGGGCGGAGTTCGATACGCTTGCCGATCAGTACGGCATGTTGGTGGTCTACCCGGATGGCTATGAGCGGCACTGGAATGATTGCCGTTCGTCGGCAGACTATTTGGCAAATACCCAGAACATCGATGACGTTGGGTTTATTGGCGCCATTATTGATCAACTTGATGATGGCGCTAGCATTGACCGCCGCAAGGTTTTTGCCACCGGTATGTCCAATGGTGGGCAGATGGTTTACCGCCTGGCGCTGGAGGCGCCGCAGTTGTTTGCGGGGTTCTCGGCGATCGCCGCGAATTTGCCGGTGGATGACAATTTGGATTGCAGCAAATCCGGCCAGCCGGTATCGATTGCCGTTTTTAATGGTACAGCAGACCGGTTAAACCCTTATGAGGGTGGCTTGGTCAGTATTATGGGTAATGATTCGCGCGGCGTTGTGGTCTCGACCGAGCAAACCATTGGCTATTGGCGTAGTCTCGCCAATTTGGTCGGCGAGGGTGAGACATTTGTTCATCCTGAGACTGACGGTAATGACGACAGTGGGGTCGTTGAAACGCGCTGGCTTCAGGCTGGTGGCGAGCAGGTCAGGCTTTACACTTTGGAGGGCTCGGGTCACGTTATACCATCAAAACTGCGGGTGTCACCGCTACTTGCTTTGGTGGGGGGTGCCGCTGCCGATATCTCAGGTCCGGAAGAAATAGTGGGCTTCTTCTTAAGTCTGGCTGAGTAACTCGACCTGTAAAGGCGACCGCACTCAGTGGTCGCCGTTATTGAGCGCGTTGGCAGTGTTGCTTACTGAGCGCAGAGGTCGGCCGGCTGCCCGGTTTGGCCCTTTCGGGGGCGGCCTTGCCCGCGCATTTCTATTCGCACGCCGGTGAGCTGCTCAATGTTGTCGATAAAGCGCTTACCCCCGGTCAGTTTGTTGCGCTGAATCGCAAGTTCAATGATCTCATCGTGTTTATCGGCGCTGTTATCCGCTAAATAAGCGCGGTATGCCTCGCCGCTGTTCTTTGAGCCGCCCCCAAGTAAGTTGTTGATTGTGGAGTTGTCGAGCCAAGAGCATTTTCGCAAGCCCATGCGGGACGCGCAGCTAGACCACAAATAGTCTTCCGGTTGCTCGACGATGGCGGCTTTTACGGGGCTCAGCTCAATGTAGCGGCAGCAGGGCAGTAAAAATTCCTCCGTATCGACCGGGCTGATTCGATAGCGGCTTTCCCACAGTGAGCCGCTGCGTTGAGTCATGGCGTTGACAAAGCGTGTTTGGCGGCCCGCCAGGTGTTTCATGAGTTTTGGAATAGCCGATGTGTCGTCGGGGGCGCTGACAATAAGGTGTACGCAATCGGCCATTAAGCAGTAGGCGTGTACCGCTATTCCCAAAGCGGTTTTCCATTCGGCTAAATTGTCGAGATAGTACTGGTAGTCCTCTCTCCCTCGGAAGACCGCTTGGCGGTTGTGGCCGCGCTGAACGATGTGGTGGGGCAGGCCGGGGACGATAAATCTGGCTTGACGGGGCATCGAGATCTCTCTTTTTATCATGGTTATTACCGGGCAGCTTGATAAGCGGCCTCGGTATCTCGATGGCGACCAAGCGAAGAGTTCACCGAGCGTAGGCTTGCCGGACATGCGTTGTGTGCCGGGCTTGGGGCCTACACCTTGTCCGTGCTTGGCTTGACTGAATTTCCCTATTCGGCGTTTGGGCTTGGCGCCATATCACAGATTTTTATGCCGCTTCACACTGGAGTGAGGCGGTTGCTTGTTGTCTTCTAACGCTGATGCTGAGCCGTTTGGTCAATACTGGCATTGTGAGACTTTGTTGCCGCAATTTAACGCTGTTGTCGCCCTAAAAACCTCTGACTGTAAAAACCTGGATAGAAAACAGTTTCCCGCAGAGTTCGGAAAATCGAGTTAAGGCATTGAATTAAAAGTTAAAAGTTTGGGGATTGCGGGGCTTTTAGGGCTGGAGTCCGAAATTAGAAGATCGGAGTCGAAAGCAGTGCTTATGACTGGTAGCAAGGCGTAGCTTACGCATACTGGGTATGTATGTTGACACTGGTTTTTCGCGCTTGCCGATTGTCTTTATGGAGGAGGGGAGGCGTTGCTGGGGGCGCTGTAAATACGGTGCTGGTGTGGGTGGTTGTTGCCGGGTGTTGTCGGCCGCCTGCTGCCTGCGGCGGGCCCCGCTGGGTTGCGTTGCTTTTCGCTGTTGGTGGAGTGGGGTTGCGCTGCTTTTCGAGCTGCTCGCTAGCGGTTTTTTGGGCTGCGCTGCTGGCGGTGTGTCCGTGCTGGAGTGGGGCTTTTGCTTTGCTAAAAAGTGGCCCCTAATGACATTAATTAATATAACTTGCTGTTTTTGCTAATTTAAATCTGTCCCCTTTTGCTATTGAAAAATTATAAAAAATAAGATTCTTTTTTTTGCGGCCTGCGCTAGTATGCGGCGGGCGTGTTGAGTCGGCAGTGAGTTGCCAGGCGAAAACACCGCTCAAATCGCCTTTTGTTTTGACAGGGCGCCAATAAAAATAAAGGAGAAAATTTATGCGATATCTAAGCGCACTTCGGGCGGCGCTGAGCCTCGTTCTGCTCTTTTCTGCAGCGAATGCTCTCGCCGGACCCAAGCCGTGTTTTATTTTTGTTCACGGCATGAATGTGAGTGACGATACCTATGTCGACTACAACAAAGCGCGCAACTATTGGGTGAAAAACGCCCACGACGGTGTGGCCTACGCTACCCAGAACTTTGCCGCTTCGTTCTATGTGGTGGGTTACGACGGCACCAAGCCCTACTGGGAGGCGCTGGCTGCCGGAGAAGTGGCTAACGAGATCGCGAATGCGGTGTCGGGCGGCCCGGATGGCGGCGGCAACAGCTGTGCGAAAACCTATGATGAAGGCGGCGAGTTTTGGGTCATTGCCCACAGCATGGGCGGCACCATTATGGATTACATTCTGGGCAACAATGATCCTTCAGACCCTAACTACAATTTCAACGGCCCCTATGACGTCGTTGCCGAGGCGGTAACTCGCGTGATCACCCTGGGCGGCGCCCACCGCGGTTCAGAAATTGCCGACTACTCCTGTGGTTTCGGCGGCAGTCGCTACTGCAAGGGCCTGACCAGCTTGTTCCCAACCTGTAATTCAGGTGACACCAGCGCAACCTGGTGGCTGCGCACCGCCGATGACGTGCAGGTGCGGACCTATGCCAGTGCGCCGGCGAAAGATATTTACCTGATTGGCGGTTATGAGGCCGGTTTCCAGGCGAGTATTTGCCTGAGTGGTGAAGACGATGGCCTGGTGAATTACACCTCGCAGTTTGCCTGTGATGGCGATGCCACCGCGAGCATCAAGCACGCCACGGTTTGCGACAGCAACAACAAGCAGGAAATCTCCGGCTTCTTCAATCTGGATACCGCCCACGAGAACCACCTCGACCAGCGCAACGGTAGCGACATCGACGACCGCCGCCCGATTCCCGATGGCTATGTTTGGATGTGTGATGGCGCGCCTTGTGAGATAGGCAAGCCGACTGGCACCAAAATGGGCACCATGCAATTCATTAGCACCCTCTACTAGTGCTGGCGACAATAACAACAGGGAGATATACAGCATGAATAACCCGATTTTGAAAACCCTGCTGGCGCTGTCGCTGCCGGCGGTAACGGCGCTGCCACTTCAGGCCGCCAGTATCAGCTTGGCTGCCGATGCCGATATCAGTGCCAAGAGTTTGGAGCGCTTTCCGCAGTGGTCTCACCCGGTTCCTGAAGGCTTTAGCGACCCGCTGAAATCTTCGCGCAAGTCGACGGTTCGCACTTCCTCCGCCGACGGGGGAGAAAACCCGGCCCTGGCGGTGTGGGCCTCGGATATGCGTTATGAGCTGGGCGATACCGCGCTGTTTTATGCCCGCTTCGTCACTAAAGAGCACAACGACGGCGATGTGTTGTCGGCTCTCGGTGCCAGTGGTATTGGCGGCTGGGTCGTGACGGCTGAAGTGGTGGGCAGCGACGGCAGCCAACAGGCGTCTTTGCGCTACAGTGACGATGGTAAAAATGGCGATGAGCAAGCCGGTGATGGTGTTTATACCGCCAGCTACCAATTGCCAGAAGGTCTTCAGCCGTCAATCGGTACCGCCAGAAGCTTTGGTCTGGAAATCTCGGCGATGAACGAAGCGGGCGAAAGCCGCAGCGCCAATGCCGGCTTTTTGTATAGCCACCCCGCTGGCGAGCTGACGGGTAACTTTAGCGATAGCCTAGTAGACGGCAATCTGCAATTTGGCGTTGAGGTCGAGGTTGAGTCTGCCGGCCGTTTCCATCTGTCTGGCGTCGTTGCCGGCAGTAACGGTAAGCCGCTGGCCACCGCGCAAACGTCGGTTGAGTTGTCGGCGGGCACCCACTGGGTTGAGCTGCCGGTTTACGGCCTTATTCTACGGGAAAAGGGCGCTGCCGGTCGTTTTGTGCTCAGCAGTGTAACGCTGACCTCTACCGGTTCGATGCCCAATGCCTTGGGTGATGTGCTGACTAATACACACAAAACAGGTGCGTATCTGCCGACGCAGTTCACCGATAAACCCTTTAAAAAACCTTCGCGCTGAGTTGCGTGCCGCGGCGGCTTGGTGCTGATCAAGCGGCCGTTTACCTGTAGTTCCCTCAACACCCTCTTGCCGGCGCTCGATGAGCGTCGGCCTTTTTTGTTCTTGCTATTGGCGCACCTTGTTGGCTTGGCGCATTGGGTCAGCCGCTATGTGTTGCGCATTCGCTGTGGGCTGAGTGCAGGGCGGGGGAATCCTTGTTGTTTGCTGGCGTGGTTTTTACGACTTCGGAATGCGCGCGGGGACGTGGTTGTGTCGTCTTCGTTGTATTGGCGGGCGCCGCTGCCTATTTCTGCCCGTTGACGCAATGGGAGCGGCGTTGTTGCCGGCGGGGGACGTTTAGGTCGACGCCGCCGGCAATCGGTTTGTTGTTGGCCTCTGGCCAGCCGTCATTGGCAATAGCTGGTTTAGCGTGCCAGCAATTGCGCCAGCTTGTCGGTGGGAAACCAGCGCTGGGTCAGCAGGCGGCCCGGCCATAGCGGGGTTGGGTCGGCAGCGGGGTTGATGTCGGCAAGTTTAACTAGTTGCTTGCCCTGGCTGTCGCCACTGAGCATGCGGAAAAATGCTTCGGGACAGCGGTCGATGCCTTCCAGCACATCTTGTTGTACCTGAATGTCGCCCTGGCGCAACCACTTTGCCAGTTGCAGCACGGCGGCGCGCATTTTGGGTTTGTAGTCCAGTAACACCATGCCCTGCTTGCGAATACGCTTGGCCAAAATAGTGTTGTTGTCGCGTCGGCCGGTGTCGTCGCGGGTGTTGTTAAGGTGGCTGATACCCAGTCGTCCAATAACCACGTGTCGTGCATGGTCATTGAAGTGGTCGAGCACGGCCTCTGAGATATCGCCGCTGGTGTTGTCGTAGTAGATGTCTACGCCATGCGGGCAGGCCTCTGCGAGGTCGGCCGAAAGTTGCTCTATGCTTTTACCGCGATAACTTACCGCCGCGTCGTAGCCCCAGTCGCGTTTCACCTGTTCGGCCTTGTCGTCACTGCTGACAATGGCCACGGTGCGCAGCCCCAGCGATTTGCCAATTTGGGCGGTAATACTGCCCACGGAGCTGGCGCCGGCTGAGATCAGCAGGGTTTCACCGGCGCGGGGCTTGCCAATATCGAGTAGACCAAAGTAAGCGGTGGCACCCGTGATGCCCACTGCGCTGAGGTAGGCGGTGGCATCGGCAAGGCCGAGGTTGATCTTACTAAAACCGTCACTGTCGTCGCTGATGATGTATTGCTGCATACCGCACAGACCGAGTAGCACAGTGCCGACTTTTACCTTGCTATTGCGCGAGGCAATTACCTGGCTAATGCCATAGGCTTGCATGGTGTCGCCGGGGTTGACCTGACCAGCGTAGTTACTTTCGTCGCGCATGCGCCCGACCAAGGCGGGGTCCATTGACAGGTAGCAGTTGCGAGCCAGAAATTCGCCGGGGCCAAGCTCGCGTAACGGCTCTTCGTCGATTTCAAAAATATCGGGGGTCGGTTTACCGGCGGGGCGCTTGATAAAGCGCACCAGTCTATTGTTACTCATGGTCGGTCCTCTTTAGGGTAAGTGCGTTCCGAGCAGACCGTGACTGGAGGCCGGGCCGGGTCGATTTACGCGGTTTCTTCGTTTTGCTGATGCAGTTGGTTTTCCAATTCAATAAGCGATACCGGCAATGACGTCGGTTTGGGTAATTTGAATTTCTTTTCGGAAATGGTTTTTGCGCGCTGGTGGTCCATGCCAACCAGTACCAAGACGTTTTCGATAATTTTGGGGATGGCCGACAGTGGGAGCTTGCCGAAATAGAGGTCGGCGCCAGAGTAGAGAATACTGCCGGTGATCATGTTCAAGGTGATTTGTACGTCATTGACCTGGAATTGTCCGGCGTCGATACCGGCCTGCATATCGGCTTCGGCGCGCTCGCGAATATTGCCGGCGTACAACTCAAAGGGTACTCCGCATTCAACGATCATTTTGCCGATGCCGTCGCGGTCGGTAAGTGTGCCCATGGTGTAGCGAATAGACGCGGCAAAGCGCTCGGCGGGGTCGCCGAGTCGTGCGGTGACTTGGTCTACACGGTGGTGGTAGTCACGCAGGATCAATTCTACCGCTGCTGATACGATCTCCGACTTGGACTCAAAGTAGTTGTAAAACGTCCCTAGGCCGACATCTGCAGACTCGGTTACGTCGTTGATGTTGGTTTTTTCATAGCCCTTTTCCATTACCACCTGTTGCACTGCCTTGAGCAGGGCATCGCGGGTGCGTTCGCGCTTGCGAACGGTGCGGTTGGGCTTTTTGGCTGCTGCGCTCATTCTTTTGCCTTCTTCGATGTTGAAAAAGCCTCATTTTAGCAGTATTGCCGGGAACTGTTACAAACAAAAAATGAAAAAGCTTCACAAAAGAATAATAATCATATACTGTTGCTGTCAACAGCTTGTGAAAGTTATTCATTTTTATCTATTGGAGGTTCACATGAGAGTTGCGGGCAATCCAACAAAGCAGCAGCTGCGGGAAGAGTGCATTGTTAACGACCGCTGGGAAGCGCCGCTGATAAAAGTGCAGAGCCTTGCCTATATCGTGCTGCAGCGCCCGGACGTAGAGCAGGCGGCGCGGTTCTTTAGTGACTTTGGTCTATTGATCGATGAGCGGACTGACAGTGCGGTGTATTTGCGCGGTGTGAGTACTGCCCATCAGATGATGGTGATTGAAAAAGGGGCTGCCGACATTCCGCGCATTGGCATGCTTGCCGAAGAGGCCGACCTTGAGACGCTGGCCGCCCGCTTTGCACTGCCGATTTGCCAGCATAGTGAAGCGCTGGGCGGGCGCTATGTCCGTTTGGAAGACCCCGATGGCCTGGTCATTGAGGTCTGCAGTGGTTTGAAGTCGCTGTCGCCGTTGCCTGCCCAGCCGCCGCTGCCGCAATGGAATGGCGCCGGTGACAATAAAGTGCGGGTTAATCAAATGGCCCGCAATCCGCTGCGGCCAGCGTGGGTGTATAAGCTGGGTCATACGGTGCGCAGTGTCGCCAGTATGCAGGCCTCGCTGAACTGGTATCAACAGACGCTGGGAATGATTGTTTCGGACTTTCAGTTTTTGCCGGGCGACCCACTGCCTGTGGTGGCGTTTATGCGCTGCGACTGCGGCGATAAGCCGGTGGATCATCACACCATCGCCATTGGCACGGCGCCACTGCTCGGGCATATGCACAGCGCTTTTGAGCTGGATAACCTCGAAGAACTTTTGATTGGCAATCGCTGGCTGGCCGATCAGGGCTATAGCCACTCCTGGGGTATTGGTCGCCATGTGCAGGGTAGCCAGATCTTTGATTACTGGCGGGAGCCCAAGGGTGAAGTGTTTGAGCACTACGTCGATGGTGACGTGTTCAGTGCCGCCGAGGCCACCGGTTATCACCTGTTTAATTCTGAGGCGCAGCACCAGTGGGGGCCGGAAATCACCGCAGACGTCACCGGCCAGAATCGTCCCTTGCAAACCTTGCGCTCTATCGCCAGGCGGTTGTTCACGCAGGACGACATTACGGTTGGCCGGCTCAAGCGCCTGTTAAAGGCGGTGAATTCTTAAATTTCTGATGGAGGGCCGTGACATGGCTTGCAAGGTAGTACGTTATAACAAAAAGGGTAGTGACAAGGTCTATTGGGGGGTGCTCGACGGGCTGATATACCCGCTTAAAGACCAGTATGACTCCACTGAGGATTTTCTGCGCAGCGGTCGCAGCCAGGCGTTTGCGCTGGCCGCAAAGGTTCCGGACAAGGGCGGAATTGCGCCGGCTGAGGTGGAGCTGCTGTCACCGGTGACGGCGCCCTGCCAAGTGCTTTGTCAGGGCGCGAATTATCGCCAGCATATGATTGATTCGGGAATGAATCCCGATGAAAAGAAATTCAACATGATTTTTAACAAATCGGCGGGTTCTATTACCGGCCCTTATAACGACGTGGTGCGCCCGGCCCATGTGTCACTGCTGGATTACGAGGTGGAGTTGGGCCTGGTGATTGGCAGTGATATTCATACACCGCGCCATATTGGCGAGGGCGATCTGCCGGAGATCATTGCCGGTATTGTGATTGGTAATGATGTATCGGCGCGCGATGTGCAGGTACCTGAGATGCAGTTTTTTAAGGGCAAGAGCTACCGCACTTTCTGCCCGGTCGGTCCGGTTCTCTGCCTGCTGGACGCCGACGAATTTCACTACCTGGAAAAGCTCGAATTAAAACTGGCGGTCAACGGCCAGCTGCGTCAGCGGGAGAGCAGTGGTGACATGGTGTTCAAGCCGGCCGCCACACTCAGCGAACTGTCGCAAATTGCCCACCTAAATGTCGGTGATCTGGTGCTAACCGGCACGCCGTCTGGATGCGCGCTGAGTATTCCTTCGCCACTGGTGGCGAAAATCGGCGGTCTGCTGCCGGAGGCAGCAAAGTGGAAGATGTTCAAGAAAATGCAGGCGAAAAAGCCTAATTATCTGCAACCCGGCGACGTTATGGAGTTGTCTATTTGCAGCGCCGATGGCGCTATCGACCTAGGTGTACAGCGCAACAAAATTGTACAGGCTTGATACCCGCAGGTGGAACTCATGGACAACTACTATGAAGTGATCATTGTCGGTGCCGGGCCCTGTGGGGTGAGCGCCGGCAACTTGCTGGGGCGCTACGGCATACGCACGTTGATTATCGACAAAGAGGCCGATGTATTGTCGATTCCGCGCGCCATTGGCATGTGTAACGAGGGCGCGCGTATTCTGCGCGCCATGGGCTTGTACGATGCCTTGCTGAGCAATATGCAGTTCATCGACAAGGTGCGCTTTATGCACCAAAACGGCAAGCCAATTTTCTTCGCTGATACCGCTGATCGCATCAATGGGTATCGCGAGCAGCATATGTTTTATCAGCCAAAACTGGAGAGCGATCTGCGCGAGGGCTTAAAGCGCTTCGACTGTGTTGAGCTGCGCACGCAAGTCGAATGTTTGCAGATAGAGCAGGGGCACGACGGTGTACAGATGTGGCTTCGCGATGCGCAGGGGCGGCGTCACCGGCTGAGCTGCGACTATGTTATGGCGGCCGATGGTGCTCGCAGCGTACTGCGAAAAATGACCGGCGTAGGTTTTGAGGGTAAAACCTACGATCAGGATTGGTTGATTTTAGATGTCGGCAAAGACCCCCAGCCGGGCAAGGCGGTTGATTTTATATGCGACCCGCAGCGTCCGGGCGTGACCTTGCCGGCGCCCTTCGGCAAGCGGCGTTGGGAGTTCGTGGTCAAACAGGGCGAAGACCATGAAATGATGCTCAGTGACCAAACGATAAGTCGTTTGTTGAAGCCCTGGGGCTGCGCCGACGATATGCAGATTGAGCGTCGCGCCATATATACCTTTCATGCCCGTGTGGCGGAAACCTTCCGTGTTGGGCGGGTGTTTTTAATGGGCGATGCGGCGCATATCACTCCCCCTTTTGCCGGTCAGGGGATGATGGCCGGTTTGCGCGATGCCTACAATCTCAGCTGGAAGTTGGCTGCAGTACTGCGCGGCCGCCTGCCTAGCAGTCTGCTGGATAGTTACGACCGCGAACGCCGGCCACAGGTGCGGCAAATCATTAATTTTGCGCGCTATGTCGGCAACGTCATCTTGCCGCAAAACCGCCTTAGTGCCGGTGTGCGCAATATCGTGTTCAACACGATGCGCTGGATGGGGATACATTCCGACGAGCGCGGCCTGGCGATAAAGAAAAATCCCAATCACATCAACGGCAGTAGCTGGCGCCATTACTTGCGTCGCCGAGTGCTTAAGCTGGGTACCGAGCTGCCTCAATACCGCTTGGAAGATGGTGTTGGCACGGTTCTGTGGATGGACGACTACCTGGCCGGGCGGTTTCAGCTGCTGAGCTTTAACTGCGCCGTTGAAAGCTATTTAGAGCCGGAGACCTTGCTGCGTTGGTCGCAGCTGCAGGGTGGGTTTTTGCGGATTGGCAGTCGTGGCCGCGGCGAGCCATTGACTGACGGCAGTGGCGATTATGAACGCTTGTTAGATGGCGGGCGTGCGGTGCTACTGGTGCGCCCAGACAAAATGATGGTACTGCGTTGCCGGCCGCAACAGCTGGATAAAAAGCTCAATGCCTACCTCGATTCGCTGGGTTGTCCGGTGAGCAGCGATCGTCGCATCCTACAAGGAGCCTACTAATTATGCGCAATGATATCGTTCTTTACGACTTTGCCAATTCGCCCTGTGCGCGTCGAGTCAAAATTTCGCTGATCGAAAAGGGCATGTCGTTCGACAGAGAAGTCGTCAATCTGTCGTTAATGGAACAGAAAACGCCCGAGTATCTGCGGATAAATCCCAACGGCTTGGTGCCGGCGATGTCGCACAACGGGCATACCCTGTTTGAGTCATCGGTAATCTGTGATTACCTTGAAGACCTTGTTGACGCCGCGCCGCTGTACCCGAGGTCGCTGGACGACCGGCTGGCCGTGCGCGCCTGGCAGGATCTCGAATTGGCCATGGCCAAAGATTACCGCACACTGATGTACGCAATGGTAATGGGGCCATTACACCATATCGCTTACAGTCGGCAGGAATTTCTCGACAAGGCCGCTCGTGCCAGTGACAACCCGGCCCACATCGCCTGGGAAGATAAAATCTGGCGATTGCAGGTGTTGAGCCCAGAGGAGCAGGCCCAGTATCGCAAAGGCCTGTATCAATATGTGCAAACGGTTGAGGCTGCCTTGGCTGGTCGTAACTATCTCGTGGCCGAGCAGTTCAGTTTGGCCGATGTGGCTACCTACCCGCGTTTAAAGATGTTCCCCATTGTCGGCATACCACTGTCGGCCGTGCACTTTCCCAATATCGCGCGCTGGATGGCGCGCATGGAGCAGCGTTCGTCTTTTGCGTCGACGCAGGCAGACGAAGAGAAGGCCTTGTTGAAAATCAGTGGCAACGGCATGTTGGCGCTGATCGGCAAACTGGTATACACCCCCGAGCGACAGCGTAGCTGGTTTCAGCGGCTGTTATTGCGGGTAATTAAGCCGGTATTGCGCCGCAAGCTGGCCAGCGATACCGCTGAGCAAACGTCGCACAAGCGTTCCTTAAAGAAAAGCCAAGCACAGCCCACGCAGTATGCGTCCAAGGCAAAGATCATTTGCCTCAGCGAGGCTGAGCGAGAGCGGTTACTGAGCGCTAAGTCCGCCGAGGAGAGTGGCTTGGTACTTTATGGCAACGCTGATTGCCCGGAGAGCGAGCGTTTGCAGTGGCTGCTGGCCGCGCAGTCAATCCCCTATCGCTGGGTCGAGGGCGCCCCGGCGGAGCACGACGGGCCAGGTCAGCCGGCGCTGCCGCTGTTGATTCACGGTGAGCGCCGTATTGCCAACAGTTTGACGATTGCCGAATACCTCTTCGGTGCGGATAGCGCTCTGAGCTTGTTCCGCGAACAGCCCCTGGAACAGGCCAAAATCCGTATGTGGCACGCCTTTGATACCGGTATGCACAAGGAGCTGCAGCCGCTGAAAGAGGGCAGCGCTGCAGACTCTGCTTTATATAGCCGTGAGCAGGGCTTGGCGATTATTCGCGAAAAGTTGCTGTTGCTTGACGAGGCCCTGAGTGCGGGTGCCTGCCTGGTGGGTGAGGCCTTTAGCTATGCCGATGTGGCTTTGTACAGCCGCATGCTCAGCTTTGAGCGGCTTGGTTTGGCGACGCTGATCGATGACTACCGGCACATCCGCAGTTGGATGGCGCTGTGCAGTACTCAGCTGGCCCTGTGGCAGCGCGGCGTGCCCAAGCAGAAGGCCGCGGGCAGCAAAAATAGGGGTTGAACATGGCAAAGGTCATTCTAGTCAGCGGCTGTTCCAGCGGCATTGGCCGCGAGTTGGCACTGCAGCTTGCCGCGCAGGGGCATACCGTATTTGCCGGTGCCCGCGACCCGCAGAGCTTGCAGGACTGTCGCAGCCGCAATCTTTTGCCAGTGGCATTAGATGTCAACGATGCCGAGCAGCTCGCTGATGTGGTGGCCACGATTACGCGGCACAGTGGTTACTTGGATTGCCTGATTAATAACGCCGGTTACGGCGCGATGGGCCCCTTGGTCGAGATGCCCTTAGCGCAGGTCCGGGCACAGTTCGAAACCAATACCTTTGCGCCTTTGGCCCTGTGTCAGCACTGCTTGCCACTATTGCTGAAAAGTAGACGGCCGGTAGTGGTGAATATTGGCAGTGCCGCCGGCGTGCTTGCCACGCCGTTTTCGGGGGCTTACTGCGCATCGAAATCGGCCTTGCATACCTTGTCGGAAGTGCTGCGCATGGAGCTGTTGCCATTTGGTATTCACGTTATGACAGTTTACCCAGGGGCGGTGGCCTCGGCGTTTGGCGACAATGCAAAGGAGCAATTACGTGACACCTTTAGCGCGCAATCGCGCTATCGATCCCTGGCCGATGCGGTGGAAGGGCGTGCAAAAATTTCGTCTGCATCGCCGACCACTGCCGGGCAATTTGCCGCGCTACTCATTGCGCAGATCGCCAGCCGGAAGCCGCCGGCAGAAATTGGTATTGGCTACGGCAATCGCAAAATGCGCTATCTGAAACAGTTGTTGCCGCTGGCTCTGAAAGATTTTTTGCTGAGGCGCACTTTTAAACTTAACCACCTGAGCCCCTAGGAGCTGTTCTCACTATGAGTAATCCCGCAAATGCCAATCTGCTGCGCGAACAAGCGCAACTGCATACCGAGATGCAGCTGCCGGAGGGCGATGTGTCGACTTATCGCATGTGGTGCGATGGCAATTCGCCGTATTCATGGAAGCTGCGCAGTTACATGCATTACAAAGGAATTCCCTACCAGCGCATGCGCAGCAATATGACGGCCTATATGAGTTTGATACCAGAGAAAGTGGGTATGAGCATCATTCCGGTATTGTTGACGCCGGATGATCAGGTGCTGCAAGACAGCACCCCCATCATGCAGCGGTTTGAGCAGCAGTACCCGCAGCGGGCATCTGTGCCCGATGATCCGGCGCTGGAATTTTTAATGTGGTTGCTGGAGGACTTTGGCGACGAATATTTGGTGCGTTTTGCGATGCACTACCGCTGGGGTAACGACCTCAATCGCCAGGCGCTGAGCCACCGCTTGGCGAGGTCAATGTGCTATGGCGTGCCAGAGGCGCACCCCACACAGTTGGCGCCAATGGTGCTGGACCGCCAGTCGGGCTTCGACTTGCCGTTGGGCCTGAGCGACGCCGACAGTCGGCGCAGCCTCGATGAGCAGCTGCTTGAACTGCTAGGCATACTCGATCTGCACTTTGAGCAGTTTCAATTCCTGTTGGGCGACAGGCCGTCGCTGGCAGACTTTGCCGTTTTTGGTCAGCTTTACGCCCACCTTTATCAGGATCCATTTTCCGCTGAACTGATGGAGCGTCATGGTGCGCGAACCTGCAACTGGATCGAGACACTATTGGAGCTGGGTGACACGCGCGGCGCGGTCGGGCAGACCGTTTTTGGCGATTGGTTGGACTTGGCGGCGGGTGTGCCCGACAGCTTGCGCCGACTGCTGAATTTTGTCGCCAAAACGTATTTGCCCTATAGCGCGGGCACCGCCCGCACCCTGGCCGCTGGCGAAAAACAGTTCTCGGTCAAAATTTTTGGCGTAGCTAGTCGCTTTGTGGCAGCTCAGTACAAAGCCTGGAGTTTTGAGCAAGTGCAGCTGCGGCTGCAAGCGCTGGCGCCAAATGTGCGTGAACAGCTGGACAGTGTATTGGCGGCCAGTGGTTTACTGCCGGGATTGATGGCCGATGGCATTTATCACGTCAGCCTGTTTGATGGCTTTACGCCGCCGCTTGTGAAAGACGGCGTCGCGGACGCCAAGCTGCGCTATTTGCGAGATAAACAGGCCAATAGCGGCTAACACGTTTTTATCGTCTGGATATCAAGGAGTGACTGTGACGACATTGCCAGAATATACACCGCCGGGAAGGCCATTAAATAGCCCTGAACTCAGATTATTGCGGCGTTGGTTTCCGCCAACATTAATGGGGGCGGAGCACCTTAACAGCGAGAGTCCGGCGCTGTTTATTGGTAACCACACCATTTACGGCTTGGCCGATGTGCCGTTGATGCAAGCTGAAATCTATAACGCCAGTGGCATTTGGTTGCGCGGCTTGAGTGATCACTTGCACTACCGGTTGCCGGTGTGGGCGCGGTTTTTGGAACGTCAGGGGGCCTTTCGCGGCACCCGGCAACTGTGTGAGCAGGCGATGTTACGCGGCGATAATTTGCTGCTGTTTCCCGGCGGCGGTCGCGAAGTCATGAAGCGCCGGGGGGAGGAGTACAGCTTGATCTGGAAGCAGCGCCTGGGATTTGTGCGCCTGGCCAGCAAGCATCGTTATCCGATTCAACCCTTTGCGTCGGTGGGTGCCGACGACGCTTGGGACATTCTTTGGGATGCCGGCGACTGGCAGCGCAGTCGGCTGCGGCCACTCTTGGAGCGCCTGCCGTTGTGGAAGATAGCCAAACAGGGCGAGGAGATTCCACCGATCGTTCGGGGAATGGGTTTGAGCAGTGTGCCGCGCCCAGAACCGTTTTATTTTGCGGTAGGGCCGGCAATTGATACCGCGCCCTATTGCGGCAGCGAAGACGACGACGAGGCGATGCTGGCGTTGCGCAACAGTGTTGCGGATGCCGTGAAGGCACTTATTGTTCAGGCAAAGCAACGACAGGCGGAGACTCACAGTGCTTCTCTGCTGAGGCGTCTGTTAATCCGCAGCTAAACACCAGGAGCCGCAATGGGCAGCTTGCAGTACAGCGATTATCAAATGATTCTCGACACCGGTTCGATGACCTGGGTCATGCTCGGCTACGCGAGCCACATTCTATTAGCGGTGATGCAGGGTTGGCTGATTGGCGCCATGCTCGTGTCGGGCTGCATAAATGTGCTCGGTGTTGGCAACTCGGATGTGTTGCGCCATTTAGGCGCGGTTACCCATGTTGCCGGCTGGCGGCGTCGCGGCCTTGGCAGTGTGCAGCTGATGCTGGCTGGCGGTTTGGGCGGGCCCTTGTTGCTGGGCAGTGTCATGGCGCCGGTGGTGCTGCCTGGCATGTATTGGTTTTCACTACTGTCGGCCTTGGCGGTGGTGGTGATGCTGGTCAAAGTTCACCGCCGGCAATCGCTCGCGGGGGCTTCGGCTGGCCGTCTGGCGCGTCCCTTGTTAATCGTATTTGCCTTGCTGTGTGTGGTTGGCAGCGCGATTGAGCGCCGGGATAACCTGGTTTTAGGGCTGCAGATGGCGTTCACCGCCAAGCACTATCGCGACCGCGAAATAGCCTGGCAGGTGGCCAGCGACAGGCAGTCGCCGAAGGTCGGCGACTTGGCACCGGACTTTCGCTTGCCGTCGGTGGACGGAGAGCTAGTGAGCCTGTCGCAGTTCTTTGGTGAAAAACCCACCGTACTGTTTTTTGGCGCCAATAGTTGTCCGGCGTTCAGCGAGGGCAGTGTCGCGTTGAACCGCCTGCAGCGACAGTACGGCGAGCGGGTGAACTTTGTGGGTGTGTATGTGCGCGAGCCGCACCCGGTGGACGAGTGGTGGCTGACTCCCAGTCGCTTGCTGCGCGCGCTGCACAATATTAGCAAGTCTCGGGCGGCGGTGGACATCAGCCAGCCGCAGCATCAGCAGCAACGCGATACGGTCGCTCGGCGGGCGAAGAACACGTTACTGAATGCAGAAATGACGCTGCTGATTGACGGTATGGACAACGCGGTTAATGAGCGCTGGACCGGGCAGCCGACGCGTATCTATTTACTCGATAGCCAGGGCCGGGTGATTTATAACCCCGGCATGGGGCCCTACGCCTTTAACCCCGATTACCTGGGCATTGAGTTGGAAAAAATGTTTAGCCACTAACGGTTCGCCGTTTCGGCATCGGCGACGATTAATGAGGAGATGGAAATGGGTCAACAGCCAATTACAAGGTCGGATATTGACGACTCACACTGGGATGCGATGCGTGGTCGCGATCTGCCATGGCTGGTTAATAGCTGGGTACAGAGGACGCCGGACAAGGACTTTTTAATTTGGGCGCCGTTTAGCGGTGAAGATAAAGTGTGGACTTATGCCGAGTTTGATCACGATGCACGCCGTTTGGCCGCGGGCCTGATCGCGCAGGGTGTCAAACAGGGCGACCGTATACTGATTCATATGACTAATTGCCCGGAGTTCGTCTTCAGTTGGTATGCCTGCGCCCTGATCGGGGCGACTGCCGTGACGACTAATACCCATAGTGTGGCGCGTGATATCCGCTATTTTGTCGATCATGCGGAGATCAGTGCAGCAATTACCCAGCCACAGTTTGCCGAGCTGCTGGCCGACGCGGCGCCGGCCTTGGATTTTATTGTGGTAACGGCGGATAACAGTGGTGAGGTTGCCGGCGTTGTTGATGTGGCGAGAGAGTGCTTGGCCTATGACATGGTGCTAGCGGATCAGCCCTGGGCCGAAACTCGCTCGCCCGATCCGGCGTTGGAATTTGCCATTCAGTTCACCTCTGGTACCACTTCGCGTCCCAAGGCGGTGGTGTGGACACATGCCAACGTTATTTGGGGGGC
>NZ_JBFIGO010000055.1:0-17832 GCF_041602295.1 Spongiibacter sp.
ACCCCTGCCAGCGAAACCCACTAAGCACGGAACAATGGTCCTGCAACAGCCACAACGATAAAGCTGCAATGTAATGGCCGGCGCGACCAAGCACCGGACAGCAGCGAATGGCCGCACAACATCCCCACACTCACCATGGCAAAGACGGCGCTCCTCAGGACTGCCAGTCTCGGCGATAATCGGAAGTCGCCCGCCGCACGCTGCGTATGCAACACCAACAAAAAAGGCGCCCAAAGGCGCCTTAGTCAAGCAGTGATGCTGGCTATAAACTCAGCACTTTCTCACCGCGCGCAATACCAGACACACCGCTGCGCACCACTTCCATGATCGCCGCTTCACCCACGGCTTCCAGGAAGGAGTCCAGCTTGTCGGCCGCGCCAGTCACCTGGATGGTGTAGACACTGGGGCCCACATCGACAATCTGACCGCGAAAGATATCGGTGCAACGCTTGATCTCGGCGCGCTGAGCGCCGGTCGCCCGCACCTTCACCAGCATCAGCTCGCGCTCGATATGTGCGCCCTCGGACAGATCGACCAGCTTCACCACATCGATCAGGCGATTGAGGTGTTTAGTGATCTGCTCGATTTTGTGGTCGTCACCAATCGTGGTCAGCGTCAGACGCGACATCGTCGGGTCTTCAGTCGGCGCCACATTCAGGGTTTCGATGTTGTAGCCACGCTGTGAGAACAGCCCAACAACACGCGACAGTGCGCCGGGCTCATTTTCCAACAATACTGAAATAATCCGCCGCATTAGGTCCGCTCCGTTTTGCTCAGCCACATATCACGCATTGAGCCGTTGGGGGCTATTTGCATGGGGTATACGTGCTCGTGGGGGTCGACATGAATATCCATGAATACCAGCTCATTCTTACGGGCAAACACTTCTTTCATGGCCTCTTCGAGGTCACTCAGCTGAGTGACTTTGACACCGTGGTGGTGATAGGCCTCCGCCAGTTTGATGAAGTCGGGCAGCGAGTCTTCGTAGACACTCTGGGAATAACGTCCCTCGTACTGCATGTCTTGCCACTGTTTCACCATGCCCAGGTAGCCGTTGTACAGATTGAGAATTTTCACGGGGATGTTGTACTGGGCGCAGGTCGACAGCTCCTGAATATTCATCTGGATACTGCCTTCACCGGTCACACAGGCAACGTCGGCATCCGGGAAAGCCAATTTAACCCCCATCGCCGCCGGCAGGCCGAAGCCCATGGTGCCCAAGCCACCAGAGTTGATCCAATGGCGCGGCTCGTCGAACTTGTAATACTGCGCTGCAAACATCTGGTGCTGACCCACATCGGAGGTGACATAGGCCTTGCCCCCGGTCACCTTGCACAGGGTTTCAATAACCTGCTGAGGCTTGATGTAGGGCGTGGTGGTGTCGTAGCGCGGCGCCGTCCACAGACCGTGGTGATCGCGCCACTCGTCGATTTGCTGCCACCAGTGTTTGAGCGCACCCTGGTCGGGCAGCTCGGGCTGCTCGCTGCGCAATTCGCGCACCAACGCGATCAACTCGGTCAGCACCGAGTCCACCGGGCCGACAATCGGCACATCCGCATTGATGGTCTTGGAGATCGCCGCCGGATCAATGTCAATGTGAATAATCTTGGCGCCAGGGCAAAACTTGCTCGTGGTGTTGGTCACGCGATCATCAAAGCGCGCGCCCACGGCCAAAATCACATCGCTGTGGTGCATGGCATTGTTGGCTTCGTAAAAACCGTGCATCCCCAACATGCCCAGGAACTGGCGGTCACTGCCCGGATAGGCACCCAGCCCCATCAGGGTATTGGTCACCGGGAAATTCAGCTCCCGGGCCAGCTCGCGCAGTTGTGGCGAGGCATTGCCCTGCACCACACCACCGCCGGCATAAATTACCGGGCGCTTGGCCGCCAGCAGCAGACTGGCAGCCTTTTTGATTTGACCACTGTGGCCTCGCCCCGCCGGTGTATAGGAGCGCAACTTGACCTTTTTAGGGTAGTTATACTCGTACTTATCGTGGGGATTGGTGAGATCCTTCGGCAGATCGACAACCACCGGGCCCGGACGCCCACTGGAGGCAATATAAAATGCCTTTTTGATCATCTCCGGGATTTCTTCGGTTTTCGTCACCTGGAAGCTGTGCTTCACGATGGGGCGCGAAATACCCAGCATATCGGTTTCCTGAAAGGCATCTTCGCCGATCAGGTGGCTCATCACCTGCCCCGACAGCACCACCATAGGAATGGAATCCATGTAGGCGGTGGCAATACCCGTAATCGCATTGGTCGCCCCGGGACCCGAGGTCACCAGCACCACGCCCGGCTTGCCGGTTGCCCGGGCATAACCATCAGCCGCATGCGTAGCCGCCTGCTCGTGACGCACCAAAATATGCGGCACCTTGCAGCTTTTGAAAAGCGCATCGTAAATATGTAGTACCGCACCACCTGGATAGCCGAAGATGAATTCAACACCCTCGTCTTCCAAAGCCCGTGCGATCATCTCGCCGCCTGATAACAACTCCACTGAAAGACCCTCGCTTCAGTCTGAAACTAAAATTCCGTCGCCGCGTCTCCGGCTGCCAACCAGAAACGCCCAATGTGAACGCGTGTGATGTCGAAACACATACCTACCGAACACAATCGCTTTGCGTTCGGGCGAATCGCCTTATGCCGCCGCTTGCGGCTATCTTTGCTTCGCGGGGTACGCGAAGCGGGCAATCTCGCAACACAGGTCATGTGTCTGCAGAGTGAATGGAACTACATCGAGTAGCAGTGCAACAGCTTTAGTCGCACTCTGTAAATTGGCCGCAGGTAAGCAGCGCGGAAAACAGCCATCGCTACCGTTTCCGATAGACCGCGTATTTTTTAACCTAGCCCGTTTTTTGTCAAGGTAAAGCAGCGCCCAGCCCCGGATTTTTGTGGCAATCTGCCGGTTTTGTGGATTTGTGACAGGGCTTTGTGCTCGGCTGACAGAATCTGCCATAATCGGGCGAAACATGTCTGCTGTAGCGGTTGCCAAATATGATCACAAGATTTCTGCTTACTTCCTGCCTGAGCTTGGGTTTGTTAACCGCGAGTGCCGACCTACTGGCGGCGAAAGCGGGCTATTACCGGTGGACCGATGCAGAGGGCGAAGTGCACTTTAGCCAAAAGCCGCCGGTGGGCAAGCCCTATGAATTTATCGAAACCCAAACGGGCATACGCAGCAAGGCTGACGACAGCCCAGCGGTGGTAACGAGCGACACTGCCGAAGATAACCGCGCCAGCGAGTTAGACGCTGACGCCAAAATGGAAGTGTTGCCGCCCAAAGATCCAGAGCTGTGCAAAAAAGCCCGCGGCAATATGCAGTCGCTAAAGATTTCCGGCGCCCGCATTAAGGTCACTGACAAAAATGGCCAGACGCGCTACCTAAGCCCCGACGAAATCGCCACCCAGAAACTGCGCGCCCAAGACGCCATTAAAATTCACTGCGAATAAGCCGACGCCTTTTCCTGCGACAAAAAAAGCCCGGCGGCTGCCGGGCAAGATAAGAGTGGGTGCTTCATCGCAGCCCTACTGTAACGTAGCTGCCTTAAAGGACAGTTGATCTCCATCAATATCCCCATGAATTTGCTGGCCGGGCAGAAATTCCCCCTGCAACAACCGCTGTGCCAAAGGATTTTCCAATTGCTGCTGGATCGCCCGCTTGAGTGGCCGCGCACCATACACCGGATCAAAGCCGATCTCCGCGAGACGATCCATGGCCGCGTCGCTGAGCACCAAACTCAATTCACGCTCAGCTAGACGCCGATTGAGAATATCCAGCTGGATATGGGCAATCGCCCGCACCTGCTCCTTGCCCAGCGGCTCAAACACCACCAGCTCATCAACGCGATTGATAAATTCCGGGCGAAAGTGCGCCGACACCACCTCTAACACAGCGCTGCGCATGGTCGTGTAGTCGCTGCCACCGCGAGTCAGCTCTTGAATCACGTCGGAGCCGAGGTTAGAGGTCATCACGATCACGGTATTGCGAAAATCCACCGTGCGCCCCTGGCCATCGGTCAAGCGGCCGTCATCCAACACCTGCAGGAGGATATTGAAAACGTCGGGATGCGCCTTCTCCACCTCGTCGAGCAACAGCAGCGAATAGGGTCGACGACGCACCGCCTCCGTCAAATAGCCGCCCTCTTCATAGCCGACATAGCCAGGGGGCGCACCGATCAAGCGCGCGACAGAGTGCTTCTCCATAAACTCCGACATATCGATACGCACCATGGCCTCTTCGCTATCGTAGAGAAAACTGGCCAACGCCTTACAAAGCTCAGTTTTACCCACCCCGGTAGGGCCGAGGAACATAAACGAGCCATTGGGACGATTGGGGTCACTGAGCCCGGCGCGGCTGCGACGCACGGCATTCGATACCGCGTCCACAGCCTCGCTCTGGCCAATCACCCGCTGGTGCAGGGCACTTTCCATACGCAGCAGCTTATCGCGCTCACCCTCGAGCATTTTGCTGATCGGAATCCCTGTCCAGCGGGACACCACTTCGGCAACCTCCTCTTCCGACACCTTGTTGCGCAGCAGCTGCATAACGCCGTGATCCGCGTCGTCAGCCGAGGCCAGGCGCTTTTCCAAATCGGGGATCACGCCGTATTGCAACTCCGACATCTTGGTCAAGTCGCCACTGCGGCGCGCCGCCTCAAGGTCTAACCTGGCCTGCTCCAACTCGCTTTTAATTTGCGCACTGCCGTGCAGGGTGGCTTTTTCAGCCTTCCACACCTCCTCGAGGTCAGCAAATTCTTTCTCCACCTTATCGATATCAGCATTGAGCAAGGCCAGCTGCTTTTTGGCGGCCTCATCGTCATCCTTCTTCACCGCCTCGCGCTGAATTTTCAGCTGGATCAAGCGGCGCTCAAGCTTGTCCATCACCTCCGGCTTGGAGTCAATTTCCATGCGAATACGGCTCGCCGCCTCGTCGATCAAATCGATCGCCTTGTCCGGCAGCTGCCGATCGGTAATATAGCGCTGCGACAGCTTGGTCGCGGCAATAATGGCCGAGTCGGTAATGTCGACGCCGTGATGCACTTCATAGCGCTCTTTCAGGCCGCGCAAAATCGCAATGGTGTCCTCTTCCGAGGGTTCTTCCACCAGCACTTTCTGAAAGCGGCGCTCCAGCGCGGCATCTTTTTCAATGAACTGGCGGTACTCGTTCAGGGTCGTCGCGCCGACGCAGTGCAGCTCGCCGCGCGCCAGCGCGGGCTTGAGCATATTGCCGGCATCCATGGCGCCGTCGGCCTTGCCCGCCCCCACCATGGTGTGCCATTCGTCGATAAACAGAATCACCTGTCCCTCTTCCTTGGACAGCTCGTTAAGTACCGACTTGAGCCGTTCTTCAAAGTCGCCGCGAAATTTTGCCCCGGCCAGCAGAGCGCCCAAGTCCAGCGACAACACCCGCTTGTTTTTCAGGCCTTCGGGCACCTCGCCATTGATAATGCGCTGCGCCAGACCTTCGACGATGGCGGTTTTACCCACACCGGGTTCGCCGATCAACACCGGATTGTTTTTGGTACGGCGCTGCAATACCTGGATGGTGCGACGAATCTCATCGTCGCGGCCAATCACCGGGTCGAGCTTGCCGGACTCGGCACGCTCGGTCAGATCGATGGTGTATTTATCCAGCGCCTGGCGGTTTTCTTCTGCAGAGGCATCGTTCACCGACTGCCCTCCCCGTAGTTTTTCAATAACGGCACTCAGCGCGGCCTTATCAAGCCCCGCTTCTTTGAGTAATTTACTCACCGCATTGGCGGCATCCAGCAAGGCCAACACAATCAGTTCGCTGGAAATATAGGCATCGCCATGCTGCTGAGCGAGCTTGTCGGCAATATTAAAGACGCGACCCAAGCTCTGGGATACATGCACATCACCCGGGTTACCCTCAACCCGCGGCAACTTGTCCAGCGCGCTATTCAGCGCCGCCTCGAGCTGCGGCAGCTTGGCGCCCGCCTGGCTGAGCAAGGGCCGCACAGAGCCGCCCTGCTGCTTGAGCATGGCGACGAGCAGATGCTCGGCCTCAATGTATTGATGGTCGCGCCCCAACGCCAGCGACTGGGCATCAGCCAGCGCGGTTTGCAGTGAGTTGGTGAATCGATCTATACGCATACCGGCTTCTCCATACACATAAACACTGGCCTACAACAGGCCAAAACCACAGAGTTAATAAGGGCTTTCTCTCAGTATAGATGGGGTTAGTCAGCGCGCTTTCAAGGCAACAAGCTAAAAATATCCGCCGGCCCGCAGAGCGATAACACTGGCCTGACGACCGCAGCGCGGCTGGCGCCGGTAGGAATAAAACAAGGTTTCATCACTCACCGTGCAGTGCCCCCCTCCATAGATGGCGTCCACACCGAGGGATTTCAACTGCAGGCGTGCAAGCTGGTAAAGATCCGCTAAATACTTATCGGGCGCGCCGGCACACGGCACAAAGGCCCGATCAACACAGCTAGACTCAGGACCGGTAAAACGCCCCAGGAAGTCAGCGCGCACCTCCGCCCCAACCTCAAAGTGGCGCGACGAAATCGCCGGCCCCAGCCAGGCCATCAACTGAGCCGGCGGCGCCTTAAAAGCCGATATAGTATTGACCAAAACGCCGTTACACAGGCCTCGCCAACCGGCATGGGCCGCGGCCACTTCGCGACCATCGCGATCACAAAACAGTACCGGCAGGCAGTCGGCAGTTAACACCGCAACCGCCTGACCGGGCTCGCGGCAGATCACCGCATCGGCGTCGGGCACGCCGCCAACGCCGCCGCCCGCACAAAACACCTCAACACCGTGAACTTGATTTAACCACTGAACAGCGTGTACATCGGCACCGAATTGCTCGAGCAAAACCCCGCGATTGGCCGCCACGGCGGCGGGCGCATCTCCCACATGACTGGCAAGATTAAATTCAGCGTAACCACCGCAACTGGCTACGGCGGCACCGGCCGGCGCCTGGCGCGTGGTCGATACCGCCAGCACATTCGCCGGCGCCGGCCAGTCGGGGTAAATCACGGCCGCTTTTCTTCCGCAGCTAACACCGCCAGCAGCTGCTGCATATCTTCGGGCAGCGGCACTTCCCAGCTCATGGTGTCGCCGCTGCGCGGGTGCTCCAGCTCCAACTTGCGAGCGTGCAGCGCCTGACGGGGGAAACTGCGCAACATATCGACCAGCTCCTCACTCGCCCCCTTGGGCAAGCGCGGGCGGCCGGCATAGGTCGTATCGCCCACCAGCGGATGGCGAATATGGGCCATATGCACACGAATCTGATGGGTCCGGCCGGTCTCCAAGAAACAACGCACATGGCAGTGGTCGCGGTAACGCTTGTGCAAGCGATAGTGGGTAATCGCTTCCTTGCCGCCAAACTGCAGCACAGCCATTTTAGTGCGGTGCTGAGGGTGGCGCCCCATCGGCTCATCGACCTTGCCACCGCCGGTCATGCTGCCCATCACCACTGCGTCATATTCACGGTGGACCTCGCGAGCCTGCAATTGCGCCACTAGATCATTGTGGGCCTCCAGCGTTTTGGCAACCACCATCAAGCCGGTGGTATCGCGGTCCAAGCGATGGACAATACCCGCGCGCGGCAGGTTATCCATACTCGGGCAGTGGTTCAGCAAGGCATTGAGCAAGGTGCCACCGGGATTGCCAGCGCCCGGGTGTACCACCAAGCCCGCCGGCTTGTTGATAACAATGATATCGTCATCTTCAAAAACAATATCCAGATCGATGGCCTCAGCCTCGAAACGGCCCTCGGGCTGCAATTCCGCCTTGAGGGCCAGCTCATCACCCTCTTGCACTTTATCTCTGGGTCGGCAAACCTGGCCATTGGCCGTCAGCTCACCGCTTTTGATCCAGCTTTGTAAGCGCGAACGCGAATATTCCGGGAACAAGGCACTCGCGGCCTGGTCGAAACGTGCATAGTTTAGCTCTGCCGGAACGGTTTCCTGGCGATTGATGCTTTCTGTCATAGTGATTCTCCGGGGCCTCCTTTATACCACCCACACGCTGTGGTTAAATAGCAGGCCCTCGCTACTGCGGGGTTCTTCCGCCATCTGGAACGGGTAAATGAAAGCGTTTAACAAGCTCCTAGCACTCCTTTTTATCGCCGCCCTTGCGGGCTGCGCCAGTGAACCTAACCGACAGGAACTGTCAGAGCGGGAGATCTACGAAACCGCGCAAGGCTACCTGAACAGCAAGAACTTTTCACTGGCTATTCAGAATCTGCAATTGTTGGAGAGCCGTTACCCCTTCGGCCCCTACGCCGAGCAAGCGCAGCTGGAAATCATTTACGCCTACTACCGCGGCGGTGACAATGAAGCGGCCATCGCCGCCGCAGACCGCTTTATTCGCCTGCACCCCCAGCACGAAAAAGTCGATTACGCCTATTATATGCGCGGCCTGTCTAACTACACAGAGGGCGAGGGCCTGCTAGAGCGCTTTATCCCCACGGACATGACCCAGCGCGACCCGGGCTCAGCCATTCAGTCATTCGAAGACTTCCGCCAACTGCTGCAGCGCTTCCCAGACAGTGTCTACGCTGACGACGCCCGCGCCCGCATGATCTACCTGCGAAACCGCCTGGCGCGCTACGAAATCAATGTCGCCAACTACTACTTCAAGCGCAAGGCCTACTTGGCCGCTGCCAATCGCGGCCGCTATGTGATTGAAAACCTGCCGCAGACGCCGGCCGTGCCAGATGCCTTGGCCGTTATGGTACAGGCCTATCTGTTGCTGGGCATGAACGACCTGGCCGAGCAATCCCTGAATGTGCTGCGCCAAAACTACCCTGACCACCCCAACCTAGACAAAAACGGCAAGTTTATCAGCCAAGTGGGTATCGATCAGGAGGGTTCGCTAGTCAACAAAGCCACCTTCGGCCTGTTTGATCGCTACGAGCCACCACGCTTTGACAACCGCAGCCAGAGCGAAGAATAGCGCGGCGACACGCAGGCAGAATCCAAAAGGGCGCCGATGGCGCCCTTTTTTGTGGTAACAAAGCTACTCGCAATCAGTCGCCTATCGGCCATTTCTGGGTAATTGGGTAGCGTCGATCGCGACCAAAGCCACGCTCGGTAATCCGCGTACCAATTGCCGCCTGGCGACGCTTATACTCATTAAGATCCACTAAGCGCAGCACGCGATAGACCGTATCGCGCTCAAAGCCGGCAGCAATAATCGTTTCAGCACTCTCGTCTTGCTCAATGTAGCGCTGCAAAATTTCGTCCAGCACCTCGTAGGGCGGCAAATTGTCTTCGTCTTTTTGATCCGGCGCTAACTCGGCCGATGGCGGCCGCTCGATTACACGCTGAGGAATTGCCGGCGAACAGCTATTGCGGTAACGCGCCAATTCAAAGACCCGGGTTTTAGCCACATCCTTGAGCACATCAAAACCACCGGCCATATCGCCATACAAGGTGGAGTAGCCAACCGCCACTTCACTCTTATTGCCGGTGGTCAGTACTAAGTAGCCCTTTTTATTGGAAATGGCCATCAGCACCACGCCGCGGCAGCGGGCCTGCAAATTCTGCTCTGTGGTGTCCACTTCAGTGCCGGCAAACTCCTCCGCCAGTGCGGCCATAAAGGCATCGTACATCGGCTCAATGGAAATGCAGGAATAGCGCACCCCCAACAGCTTGGCTTGTTGTTCTGCGTCTTCCACACTCATGGAGGCGGTATAGCGAAACGGCATCATCACGGCTTCGACACGATCGGCGCCGAGCGCGTCGACGGCAATCGCCAAGGTCAGCCCGGAATCAATGCCGCCAGAAAGCCCCAGCACCACGCCCTTAAAACCGTTCTTCTCCACATAGTCACGCACCCCCAGCACCAGCGTTTGATAGACATCTTCCAGCACTGGCTTCAGATCGGTGACCTCGCCCTGATCGAAGCTCAATTGCTGGCCATCCCAATGAGCGGTGATGCAAGCTAAATGTTCGACATAGGCCGGACTGCGCGCCAGCAGCTCACCGTCGCGGGACACCACCATCGACGCACCATCAAACACCAACTCATCCTGACCACCCACCAAGTTGCAGTAGACAATGGGCATGCCGCCCTGCCAGGCGCGCTGCGCCAACAGCGCCTCACGCTCAATCTGCTTGCCCGCGTGAAACGGCGATGCACTCATATTCAACATCAACTGGGCACCCGCGGCGCGCGCCGCTGCTGTCGGCCCATCCTGCCAAACATCTTCGCAAATACTCAGTGCGGTGGGCACACCAAACAAGTCAAAAACCAGGCTTTGCCGCCCCTCTTTAAAGTAGCGCTTTTCATCGAACACTCGATAGTTTGGCAGGCACTGCTTCAAGTACTCGTGCTGCAAACGGCCGCGAAAGAAGACACCAGCGGCATTGTACAAACCGTCTTCGTGGCTGCGTGGATAACCCACCACGATATAACTTTCCCCTGCCGCCTCGGCAATACGCGCAAGAGCCCGCTCCACCCGGTGGGCGATGCTGCTGCGCAGCAGTAAGTCCTCTGGTGGATAACCGGTGACCACCAGTTCCGGAAACAGGATCAACTGCGGATTGTGGTCGCGCACAGCGCGCTCGACACTCAGGAGAATTTTATCGGTATTGCCTTCGATATCGCCCACCACGGGGTTAATCTGAGCGGTAACAATGCGAAGCGTGGTCATGAATCTGCGTATCCCTGTTGATGGGCGATGGCCGCTAAGCCCTGGCGCGCCCATTCTATCAAAACTCGCGGAGTGCATCCGCAGGAATTGGCGGATACACTTAAGCACAAAGCGCCAACGAGTTGACCATGCCCGCTGCCCACGACCCCAACCAAAGACACGCGATTATGCGTGTGTACTCAGCATACCGCCTACTGCTGGCCAGCGCGCTATTCTTCGCCTTCCTCTACGGGGCCGAACAGTCGGTACTGGGCAGCACCGCGCCGGAAGTGTATTCACTGGTATCTTGCGGCTACCTCGGCTTCTCGATACTGGTCTTTTTGCAACATTTACTCAGTCGCCGGGAATACCGCGATACCGGTTTGTTCTTCGAGTTTTTTATCGACATCGGCTGCATCATGCTGATGAGCTACTGCTCGACGAGCGCCGATTCGGGCCTGGCGCTATTGCTCATCGTCTCCATCAGCGCCGCCAGCATGACCCTGCCGGCACGACTCTGCTTGTCTCTGGCATCGCTGGCGACCATCAGTGCGATAGCCGAAGTCGCCGCCAACGCTCTATACGAGCGCATGGTCGCCCAGCAATTTGTGGTAGCGGGAATGATGGGCATGGCCTACTTCACCACCGCCATTGTCATTCGCTATTTGACTAACCGAATTAGCAGCGCTCAACAGCTCGCCGAGCGGCGGCGCGGCGACGTAGAGCGCTTATCGCAAATCAATCAGAGCATTGTCCAGCGCATGCAAACCGGTATCGTGGTGATCTCGCGCAGCGGCCGTATCAAACTGTGCAATGCCGCCGCAGCTGAATTGCTGCAAATCCCCTATCAACGCAGTCCGGAGTCGCTATTTGCCCCGCCGCAAATCACCGCCATGACCGCCAGCGGCAACAGTCAGTCAAAAATTATCCAGCTGCAGCCCTCAGGCATAGAATTGCACATCAATTTGACGCACCTAGATCAACATGCCGAAGACGACTTTTTACTGTATATCGACAATATCAGTAAAATTAACCAACGCGCCCAGAACTTGAAACTGGCCTCGCTGGGGCGCTTCACCGCCAGCATCGCCCACGAGATCCGCAATCCCCTCGCCGCTATTAGCCACGCGGCCCAACTGCTGGCAGAGGCACCGGGATTGGCCGCCGCCGACGCGCGCTTCGTCGGCATTATTCAAAATCATGCTAACCGCATGAATGACATCATTAAAAACATCCTTGAGCTGTCCCGCGGTCGCCTGCCCGAGCCCCAGCCCTTCCCCCTGACGCCCTGGCTGCAGCGCTTCTGCCGCGACTGGCACAGTGTTCACAACAAAGAGCTGGAGCTGCTCGTCGACAACAGCGCCTGCAGCCGCGACATCGTCAATGTTGACCAAAGCCAACTAAGCCAAATCCTCAGTAATATCACGGAGAATGGTATCCGCCACAGCATCGCCGCCGCAGGCCGAGCTAAACTGCGTTTTAGGCTAAGCAATGCGCTGGGCGACGGCGTCACCCTAGACATACTCGACAACGGCCCGGGGATCTCGCCCGAGCATCAGGACAAGATTTTTGAACCCTTTTTTACCACCCAGACCCAGGGCAATGGTCTGGGCCTGTATCTCTGCCGCGAGTTGTGCTTGGCCAACCAGATCGCCATCAGCTATCGCCGCGACCACAACGGCGACAGCTGTTTTCGATTACAATTCGCCCACCCACAGCGCGGCACCCTGCCCGACTAACTGACAGCACAAGGTAATGACAGAAAAAACTGTACTGATCATCGACGATGAGCCCGATATCCGCGAACTGCTGGATATCACCATCAGCCGCATGGGCCTGCACACCGAAGCGGTAGGCTGCGTGGCAGACGCCATCGAGGTGTTGGCCCGACAACCGGTCCAACTTTGCCTGACCGATATCAAACTGCCAGACGGCTCCGGCCTGGATGTGGTGAAGCATATCCAACAACACTGTAACGACACTGCCGTGGCGGTATTAACCGCCTATGGCAGCACCGAATTGGCGGTGGAAGCCCTCAAGGCGGGCGCCTTCGACTTTATCAACAAACCCGTCTCGGTTGAGCAACTGCGCAACTTGATTAAATCGGCACTGCAGTTGGAAAGCAGCAGCGCAACGGCCATCGACAGCAGCCGCAACACCCGCCTACTGGGTGAAACCGAGGTGATATGTCGGCTGCGAGAACAAATCGCCAAACTGGCTCGCAGCCAGGCGCCGGTATATATCAGCGGGGAATCCGGCAGCGGGAAGGAAGTGGTCGCGCGGCTCATTCACGCCAACGGCCCGCGTCGCAACGCTCCCTTTGTGCCGGTTAACTGCGGCGCCATTCCCGAGGAACTGGTAGAAAGCGAGTTTTTCGGGCACGTTAAAGGCAGTTTCACGGGTGCCTACGGCGACAAAGAAGGCTTATTTGAAGCCGCAAATGGCGGCACCCTGTTCCTCGACGAAGTGGCCGACCTGCCGCTTAACATGCAAGTTAAACTATTGCGCGCCATTCAAGAAAAAGCCGTGCGACGCATCGGCTCTAACCAGGAAATTTCGGTGGATGTGCGTATTCTCAGCGCCACCCACCGCGACCTGTCTCGCGAAGTGGCCGCGGAGCATTTTCGCAGTGACCTGTTTTACCGTATAAACGTCATCGAAGTGGCAGTACCCAGCCTGCGCCAGCGCGCCAGTGACATCCCCTTGCTGGCAAATTTCATGTTGGAAAAAGTCGCCAGCGATTGGGGAGTCGCGGCACCACAGCTCAGCGATGAAGCACTTCGCTGCCTGCAGAGCTACCAGTTCCCCGGCAATGTTCGCGAGCTGGAAAATATTATCGAGCGTGCCGCTACGCTGTGCGATAACAATCGGATAACCCCGGCTGATCTGTCATTGCCCGGCACCGAGAACAACCACAGTGAGCCGGTTCCGGTATCCCATCTGGCAGCAGCCACCGGTGATATTGAGGGCTATATGGCCGGCATTGAGCAAGACATCATCAGCGGCGCGCTGGAAGCCAATAACGGCAATAAAACCGAGTCGGCGAAGATGCTGGGAATTACTTTTCGGCAGTTTCGCTACAAGCTTAAAAAGTATAATTTCGACTGATCTGGCTCTGAAGCGCCAAGCCAAACACCACACCCCAATAAAAAGGCAGCTTACGCTGCCTTCTTATTGCTACTTGTAATACCAATAGGTGCGTTTGCGCCCCCCCGACAAATCCAACGCCGGGGTACTGGGGTCAAAGGGCGAGGGACCCGCACCGCCGATAACAAAGGGCACCGTTTTTCCATCAATAGTCACCAAGCCGGCAATGGGCGAGGGCGGTAAGCCACCGCCAGCAAACTCGTTGCGCTGGCGCTCCCCGGTCACCAAATCAACAATATAGGCACCGGCATTACCGAGATTGGCACTGCAACTTTCAGCGTCGGGCACGTCGGGCTGATTAGTACCAAAATACACCTTGCCCGCCACTGCCAGCGGTGCATTAACGCCCTTCTCACCGGTGAGCAAATTGAAGTAATAGCCCTTGAGGCTACCTTCACCGCTAAAATATAAGGCCGTGGTGTTCGACTCGTTGCAGCTGGTCGCACCGCCACTGCCATCACTGCACTGCAGTGTTGTCTGGTCGACTAAATCACTGAGCGTGACCGTAGTAAAGTCCGCAGGCAGCGATTTGCCCATATTTTTGTCCATAATCATGAAGAACTTATTCTCCACGTTGTAGGCCAGACCGGCAGTATTATCGTCGGTGTACAGCGGGTGTTCGCGATCACCGGAAACGGCCACCACCGCATCGAAGCGGTTGGTCGGCACCACATCGGGGCCGAACAAAAACTTGCGGGCATTGTTGCCACTGCCGCCCAAGCTTGCCAACTTGTTAATTTCAACATCGCTGAAGGCCGTATCAGCCGGGTCACTCGCTTCCAGGTCCACCCGCCAAATATTACCGCCAATATCCGCGGCATACAGCCGGTCCACATAACCGTCGAGATCCTTATCCAGTACCGTCACATCAGCTGGGAAGGATTTATTCATGCCACTGACCGCCTCACAGTGCCCACCAGTTGCCGGGGTGACACCGCTGCAGTCCGCCAAAGCCGCCCACAGCACACCGCCAGTAACCGAATCCAAGATCAACACACCCCGGCCCTGCGTGTTCGTCGCGGGCGCGGGCTCGGCGTCTTCGGCGGGGTCGTAACCGGCGCCCAAAATCAACACCGGGTTGTCATGACCCTTTATCAGCGCAAGCTTGGGCTGTGACCAGGTTTGACCGAGTTCGGGAATCTCTGCCTCCGTCAGCCGCCACATAAAGCGCGGCGCCGCTGGGTTGGTGACATCCATGGCATACAGCAAACGACCGCCGCGCCGCGCAGAAAAGAAGATATAGGACTTACCCGATGTCGCCTCACCAGTGCGCTTGTCCTGCAGGATAGTAGTGTTGCCGTCGAAGAAATAATCACGCGCTCTCGCTCGTGCATCCAACACATTGGGGTAATTCACTAAAGGATCGTTATTGAACTGCCGCTTGAGCTTGCCAAAAAATTCCGGGGCAATAAAACTCCACAGCTCACCGCCGGGTTGAACGCCGGCAATATTACCCGTCTGATTGCCATTGATGGCGCGGAAATGACCGTCGTTTGCGCCATAGAACACAACCACCCCCGTGTCACCGCCGTAATTGATTACCGCCGGGCGCGAGTGCAGTACATCGGCATGGATGGAGCCGCGCGCGGTAATCGGACAATCAGCGTCGCGAACCTCGGGTGGACAGGGGCCGCGTCGCGTTTCATTGGCAATAATGTCTTCACCCCGCACCCAGTCGATCAGCGTTTCCGCTGTGAGTGCAACTTGACTGGTGCCACAGCTGACGTTGTTATTCTCGGCAAGCACATAATTGCTGAGCGTCATTTGATAGGCGTCGGCACTGCTCACCGCGCTGACACTCCCGAGTACCGTCCCCTTAAGCAAATCGATGTTGTAAGTATTGCTCTCGTTGCCCACGGTGCAATTTTCCAGCTTCACCTGATCGCCGACCGCAAGACCGTGGCCGGTTTGCGCTACCGCGGCGGCACGGCTCACCTCTACAATTACCACGCCGTTATAACTTTGCCCATTGGGGATATTTTTTGAGGTGACATCAAAGCTGGTCGCCGTCACATTGCTGATGGCGCAGGGGTTGGCATAGCTACAGCTTTGTTTATTTGCCGGCAGAGACTCGTTCCAGGCATTGAGAATCACCACGCGATCTGTCGCTGCGTCCAGGTTGGTGCCTCCAGAGCCGTCGTGGGTGATGGTACACACCACACTGTTACCCTTGCCCGAGCAACTTGTGGAAATACTCTCATTGTCATCGTAGCGGCCTACCTTGACGGTAGCACTGCCGCCCTCCTCGGCCGCGCCGAGCTCAGCATCCAGGGCCGTCACTAACGCACTATTGCTGGTATCAAAATTCGGCAACGCAGTTGCCGTCGGGCAGCCCCCCGCACTGTTACAGGTGTAGACCCGGCGACTAGCTGAATTCAACAGATTATCGACCCTGAGAATCTGTCCCGCCCCACCCTTTTCCACCAGATCACCATCTGGCGAGTCAAAAGCAAAACCCTGTCCCTCGGGACTGTTGCGCCAAAAGCCGTCGACCGGCCAATCCGCAATCGCGGTGCCAGCGGCATTTTGGGGGGTGTTGGTGGTCCAGAAGCTCACCGCATTACCGGATATCGACCCGGTGAGAGGGTTGGTCACCGAGGTCACCGCCTGAGAAACATTCTGGGTTGAATCCGTCAGTACAATATTACCGCCGGAGTCAAAACCCAACTGGTACTGTTTAACATTGCCGTTCCAGCGTGGCGCCGCATTTCGGTCGGGACGAAAGCTGGCGATATACACCTGGTTTAAGAAGGTTCCCTGCGTGTTGGCACTGACCGGAAGAGTCGCAGAGGAAAAGGCGCTATTAATATCCTGCACTTCGTTGAAAATCTGTAAAAGAATATCGGCCAGACCCGCGTGATTTTCCGCGGTTACCTTAAAGGCCTTGCCGCCGCCCTCATTAGCCAGATCCGCGAGGAAATTAATCTCACCGGCCAGTTTATTCTCTAAATCCGGATCGTACACCGCAATGGAATAGGTGCTGACATTGCGATCGGACTGCGCGCTGTCGCTGGTATTGGCCAGATACATGAAGCGCGTCCATTCATCGCCCCAATACTTGTTGTTGGCGGCATCCGAGTTAGTCAGCTGCGTCACCGCCCGCGGCGTGGCGTAAAACTTGTACTGCGCAGAGCTGCTGGCATAACCGAAAGCCGAGCTAAGCTGGCTTTTCAGCAGCACATCTGGTTCGCCAGTGCCATCGGCAACGCTAGAGGTTTCCTTGGTGGCGTTGCCGATATAGACCAGCACCGCATCGCGACACTCCGTAGCCGTTTCCGCCAAACCGGAATAGTCGACACCCGAACAAGAGCTGCTAAGACCGTTGAGCATGGCCCAGCTCTCTGCGACCAAATCGCCGAGGCGCGACTGGTTGGCGAGTTTATTATTATCGATGCTTTTAAGCTTGCTGATAAAACCGCTGATGTTCGCCGCATTCATCAACTTAGGCGGCACCAACAAAAAACCGCAGCGATCATTGCCATTGCCCAAGCCGGTGCCATTATCAAAGCTACTGTAGCCATTTTCATTGAACACCATCAGTCCGATCTTGATCGCTTCCAGCAGGTATTCATTGCGAGGCTCCAGCAATGACAGCATGGTATTGACCAGTGCGCATTGCTCCATGCCCCCTACCGTATCACCGAGCTCAGGCGCCTCACCGCTATCGCCATAAACGCAGCCGTGGATCACGCTGGCATTGGAGTTGGCAGTACTATGCCAGCCCAGCAGCACCGTTGGCGGATTAGCGCCACCGGGCGTAATCCCGGCAAACAGATCGATATCCTCGGCCTGCACCGGCATGGATACTGCTATAACAACAAGCGAGAGGCGGATCAGACTACTTAGCGTTTTCATGGTCTTCACTCTTTCTATCGACTGGAGTCATACCCCAGCCATTCAATTCAGGCAGGGCGTACCAATAACCTCACGCAGGTAGACGCCCTGATGCATTTCTACGCGGCTAGCGGTGTTTGCATCACCAACCGTGGCCGCGATATCCCAACTCATCTTCGTACACCAAGAGTTGCCCTGCAGCGCAGCACTGTCATCCGTCAGTACCCCTCCAGA
>NZ_JBFIGO010000056.1:0-17786 GCF_041602295.1 Spongiibacter sp.
GCCAAAGCTTCCTCCAGCCCCGGCTGGTAGTTTTCCTCAGGCACAAACAGCGGATCTTTAATCGGCTCGCCCGCTTGAATCGCCTCATTTATTTTGCGGTTAAAACCGGCCAAATTCCGCACGCCCATGGCCGACATCAGCTTGTAACGCCGCTCCATCTCGGCTACGCACCAGCGCAGGCCATTGGCGGCATCCTTCATGTCGGTGATGACCGGCGTCAACAGGTGCGGAATGCCGTCGTATACCGACAGTTCGAGCATTTTGGGGTCAACCAGTAGCAGCCTGACTTCCTCGGGGGTCGACTTGTAAAGCAGGCTGAGCAGCATCGCGTTAACCCCCACCGACTTACCCGAGCCAGTTGTACCGGCAACCAGCAAGTGGGGCATCTTCGCCAAATCGGCACAAACCGGTTCGCCGGAAATATCGTGGCCCAAGGCCAGCGTGAGCGCCGACTTGGAGGATTCAAAAGCCTGAGAGGACAGCACCTCGCGGAAATTAACAATCTCGCGGTCCTCGTTGGGAATCTCGATGCCAACATAGGGCTTGCCCGGAATCACCTCCACGACGCGCACACTGATAACCGCAAGTGATCTCGCAAGATCTTTAACTAAGTTGCTAATTTTACTTACCTTTACACCCGCATCCGGCTCCAGCTCGAAGCGCGTGATCACCGGTCCGGGGAACACTGCCACGACCTTGGCGGAAACGCCAAAATCGAGCAGCTTGATCTCCAGCAGCCTCGACATGGCCTCCAGCGTTTCCGGGGAAAACCCCTTGTCGGGGTGGCGCTCAGCGGGGTCGAGTAGCCCCAGGGACGGCAGGCTGCCGCTGACCAAACCATCAAACAAGGAGGTTTGGCGCTCTTTCTCAACCCGCGCCGATTTGGGTGCGGGCTTTGGTGGTGGCGTAATTTCGGGGGCTACACGGGTTTTGTGGATTTCCGTTTTTTTGGCTACCGAGTCCTTGCGCTGTTGCTGGGCCTGCTTGGCGGCGCGCTGCTCAGCGCGGCGCTGCTGAAACGTAAAGTAGTGGTCCTGCATCCGCGCGACCAACGCCAAGGTAATGCCACCCAGACGATCAATCAGTCGCAACCAGGACAGATCAGTAAACACCGTCATGCCAAAAAGCAAAATTGCCAACAACAGCAGGTGGCTGCCAAAAAGACTGAAAGAGGCCACCGTGGCGTGCCCGATGGCGTCGCCCAGAATGCCTCCCGCACCAAAGGGTAAGCCGCTTAGACCACTGTCTTGCGTTGCGGCCAAACCGGTGCTGGCAATCATCACCAGTACAAAACCAATGCAACGAAGGGCGAAAACCACCGAGTCAAAGCCCTGTGGATGCAGGCGGTCGTGGAATAATTTGCCAGCTCGAAACGCCAGCATTACCGGAAATAAATACGCCATATAACCAAACAGCGCATAAAACACATCGGCCAGCCAGGCGCCTACTGGTCCGCCAGCGTTACTAACGCCATTACCACTGCCGGTGCGCGACCAGCCCGGATCAGCTGCGCTGTAGCTGATCAATGACACCAGGACATAAACACAGGCCGCGACCAGTGCAATCAGCAGGCCTTCTCGCAGACGCAGGTGCAGGGTGTCGCGGCTGTCGCTGTTGTTACTATTTGCCTTCGTGGTCTTTGCCAAGGGAAATCGGCTTCCTTTGTAGTGTCGTAAGGGTTACTGCACGCCGCGCAAAACGGCATTGAAATTGCAAAATTTGGCCCAATATTAGCACTTCAATCAAGCGCTTGTCGCCGTGTCGGTTTTTGCCGGGGCGAATGATTTACCCTATGATAGGCGCCTGTTATCAGTCACCCCGGATTGTGCCAAGTTCAATCCCCAAGTAGAGAATGTTACCTTCATGAGCGACAGCCAACACCATCGTTTGATCATCCTTGGGTCCGGCCCAGCCGGCTACACCGCTGCAGTTTACGCCGCCCGCGCCAACCTCAACCCTGTCGTGATTACCGGCATGCAGCAGGGCGGCCAGCTCACCACTACCACCGATGTCGACAACTGGCCCGGTGATCAAAATGGCGTACAGGGCCCCGAGCTGATGATGCGCATGCAGCAACACGCCGAGCGCTTTGACACCGAAGTGATTTTTGATCACATCGACAGCGTAGACCTCAAGGAGAGACCGTTTACTCTGAAAGGCAGCAATACCTACACCTGCGACGCACTAATCATCGCTACCGGCGCCTCGGCCCAGTACCTCGGCCTTCCCTCTGAAGAAGCCTTTATGGGCAAGGGTGTATCCGCCTGCGCCACCTGCGACGGTTTTTTCTATCGCGGCAAGAAAGTCGCGGTAATTGGCGGCGGCAACACCGCCGTGGAAGAGGCCCTGTATTTGTCCAACATCGCCGCCGAGGTCACCTTGGTCCACCGCCGCGACGCCCTGCGCTCAGAAAAAATCCTGCAGGACAAACTGTTGGAGCGGGCGAAAAATGGCAATATCAATATTCTGTGGAACCACACCCTCGATGAAGTACTGGGCGATGACTCTGGCGTGACCGGTCTGCGCCTGGCCAGCACTCAGGACGACAGTACCCAGGAAATCGACGTTGCCGGCGTATTTATCGCGATTGGCCACAAGCCCAACACCGGAATTTTCGAGGGGCAGCTCGAGATGCACAACGGCTACTTGAAAATCGCCAGCGGCACCGAGGGCAATGCCACACAGACAACCGTCGAAGGTGTATTTGCTGCAGGCGATGTTGCCGACCACATCTACCGTCAGGCGGTAACCTCGGCAGGCTTCGGCTGTATGGCGGCGCTGGACGCCGAGCGATACCTCGACAACCTGTCCTGATTAAGGGCGCAGCCGAATGCCCCATATCCCCTGGCTGGATAGCAGCGAGCTGCGCTTCCCTGATATCGATAATGCCCTAGAAGACCCCAACGGCCTGTTGGCCGTTGGCGGCGACTTGTCGCCAGAGCGATTGCTTGAAGCCTATCGGCACGGCATTTTCCCTTGGTATGAAACACCGCAACCCATTCTTTGGTGGTCTCCCCAACCTCGCGCCGTGCTGTTTCCCGAGCGGCTGCATATCAGCCGCAGTCTGCGCAAAGCATTGCGCCGGGGTGACTATCATTTAAGCGCCGATCGTTGCTTTGGCGATGTGGTCGATGCCTGCGCCGCACTCAGCCCGAAGCGTCCCGGCACCTGGATCACCGACGACATGCGTCGCGCCTACCAACGCTTGCACGAGCTCGGCTGGGCCCACTCCATAGAGGTATGGCAAAACGGCGAGCTGATAGGTGGCCTGTACGGCCTGGCACTGGGTCGTGTGTTCTTTGGTGAATCCATGTTTAGCAAGCGCAGTAACGGCTCTAAAATAGCGCTGGTGGCGCTGTGTTGTCACTTGCAACAATGGGGGTTTGAACTTATCGACTGTCAGGTCGGCAATGACTATCTTTACAGTATGGGCGCGGAAACATTGCCCCGTCAGCAGTTCAAAAATCTGCTAGCCGAGCACGCCCAGCCTGGAGAGGCCGATACTGCCCCCTGGCACTTAGCGACCCACTCATTGTTGGCAGCTTGTTATGAATGACGAACAGCGCATCAAGCTCTTTGCAACAGCGCCCCACCCCTGTAGCTATTTTACTGATCGCGAGGCGCAGACCCTGTTCCTCGACCCTGCCGTCGAGGTCAGCGGGCCGCTGTACACGCAGCTCTCGCAAGCCGGCTTCCGCCGCAGTGGTAACCATTACTACCGGCCCAACTGTGAGGGCTGCAGGGAGTGTGTGCCCTGCCGCGTACCGGTGCGAGACTTTCACTACAGTCGCAATCAGCGCCGCTTGCTGTCGCGCAACCGCGACTTACAGCTGCGTTGGCAGCCCAAACCAGACGCCCAGGCCTATGCGTTATATGTACGCTATATCAGTGAGCGCCACCGCGACGGTGATATGTATCCGCCATCGCGTGAGCAATTCGACAGTTTTATTGGCGCGCATCGCGAAGACAGCCTGTTTCTACACATCTACTTGGCCGAAGAGCTATTGGCGGTGGCCCTGTGTGATCCGATGGGCGATGGTCTGTCTGCGATTTATACATTTTATTCGCCCCAGGAGCAGCGTCGCAGCCTGGGCAAGCTGACGGTCCTAAAACTCATTGAGGCCTGCCAGCAGCGTAATCTACCCTATCTTTACCTGGGTTATTGGATCCGCGACTGCCAAAAAATGCGTTACAAAATTGATTATCGCCCGCTGGAATTGCTAATGGATCAGCGCTGGGTGAGATTGAATTGACGACAAATTGCCTAATCCCGCTAATTAGGGCAAAATGCGCGCAGATTTTTCTGGGTCAGTTTCGACCCACATTCTCCACCTTCAACCGTATCTGAGGATTGCTGCCGAATGGCGAAAGAAGACCAGATTGAAATGGAAGGCGAGGTTATCGATACCCTGCCAAACACTACATTCCGCGTTAAGCTGGAAAACGGCCACGTCGTGACCGCCCATATTTCCGGAAAAATGCGCAAGCACTACATCCGCATCTTAACCGGCGACAAAGTCAAGGTAGAGCTGACGCCCTACGACTTGACTAAGGGCCGCATCACCTTTCGCGGCCGCTGAGATCGTCACGGAGACCTTATCAGGTCTCCGCTTCCAACTCTCTCACCGCTTCAGCTTCTAAGGTCAGGGTGTCGAGCGCCTGGTCAACGCTGATATGTACGGTGCCGCCTGTACCCTCCAGCTCTCCAAACAAGACCATTTCGGCCAGAGGCTTCTTGATGTGCTCTTGAATAACACGCGCCATGGGCCGCGCACCCATTGTTTTGTCGTAACCCTTGGTGATTAACCAGCGGCGCGCATCGTCGTCGACTTGCAGCACCACTTTTTTGTCATCCAGCTGAGACTGTAATTCCACCAGGAACTTGTCAGCCACGGTCAACACGACCTCTTCCGCAAGCGGCGCGAAATTAATCACGCTATCCAAGCGGTTGCGAAACTCCGGCGTAAACAGCCGATTAATGGCCTCATTGGCATCGGTGTGGTGATCTTGCTCACTGAAACCAATGGAGCGTCGGCTGATATTCTCCGCACCCGCATTGGTCGTCATTACCAAAATCACATTGCGAAAATCGGCTTTGCGACCATTGTTATCCGTGAGCGAACCGTGGTCCATTACCTGCAGTAACAGGTTGAACAACTCGGGGTGCGCCTTTTCGATTTCGTCGAGCAACACCACAGAGTGCGGGTGCTTGGTAACAGCGTCAGTCAGCAGACCGCCCTGATCGAAGCCCACATAACCGGGAGGGGCGCCTATTAGCCGCGATACCGTGTGGCGCTCCATGTACTCCGACATATCAAAGCGCACCAGCTCCAGCCCCATAATCTTTGCCAGCTGCCGACAGACTTCCGTTTTGCCCACGCCAGTTGGCCCGGCGAGCAAAAACGAACCTATTGGCTTGTCACCGGACTTCAAGCCCGCCCGCGCCAGTTTGATGGAGGCAGCAAGCTCAGTGATCGCCTGATCTTGGCCAAACACCACCATCTTGAGATTGTCTTCCAGCTTGGCCAGCGACGCCTTGTCGTCTGCAGAAACACTCTTCGGAGGAATGCGGGCTATCTTAGCGACAATCGCCTCGATCTCGGCAATATCGATTAACTCCACCCGCTCGCCTTCAGGCTGCAAGCGTTGATAAGCGCCCGCCTCGTCAATCACATCGATCGCTTTGTCGGGCAGAAAGCGGTCATTGATATAACGCGCCGACAGTTCGGCGGCGGTACGCAGCGCCGCGTCGCTGTATTTAAGCTCGTGATGGCCCTCAAAGCGGGATTTCAAGCCCTTGAGGATATGAAAGGTGTCCTCCACGCTGGGCTCACCGATATCGACTTTCTGAAAGCGACGGCTAAGGGCACGGTCTTTTTCAAAAATGCCGCGGTATTCCTGAAACGTCGTGGAGCCAATACAGCGCATTTGGCCACTACTGAGCAGCGGCTTGAGCAAATTGGAGGCATCCATCACGCCGCCTGAGGCCGCACCGGCGCCAATGATGGTATGAATTTCATCAATGAACAAAATGGCGCCATCGCGTTTTTTAAGATCGGCAAGCAGCCCTTTCAGGCGTTTTTCAAAGTCACCCCGGTACTTTGTACCCGCCAATAGCGCGCCCATATCCAGCGAATACACCACACTATCAGCGAGCACATCGGGCACTTCACCGTCGACGATGCGCTTGGCCAGGCCCTCGGCAATCGCCGTCTTGCCGACACCGGACTCACCGACCAGCAAGGGGTTATTCTTGCGGCGACGACTCAAGATCTGCGCCACGCGCTCAACTTCTTCAGCGCGACCGATCAGCGGGTCTATTCGCCCTGACATCGCCTCCTCATTGAGATTGGTAGAGAAACTCTCAAGTGGACGCTGCTCAGGGTCGGCGCCTCCGCCTTCTTGCTCACCGTGCTGATCGTGCTCGTCCTGCTCGCTACCCGACACCTTGGAGATGCCGTGAGTAATATAGTTAACAACGTCGAGGCGATTTACGCTCTGCGATTTGAGGAAATACACCGCCTGACTCTCCTGCTCGCTGTAAATCGCGACCAGCACATTGGCGCCAGTAACCTCTTGCTTGCCAGATGACTGCACATGGAAAACGGCGCGTTGTAACACGCGCTGAAAGCCCAGCGTCGGCTGAGTATCGCGCTCGACATCGTCATCGGGGATACGCGGCGTGGTGGCGTCAACAAACTCACTGAGCTCACCTTTGAGCTGCTTTAGATCGGCGCCACAAGCCAACAGGACTTTAACCGCGGCTTCATTGTCGGCCAGGGCGAGCAACAAGTGCTCCACCGTCATAAACTCGTGACGACGACTGCGGGCAGATTTAAATGCCTGGCTGAGCGTTGTTTCAAGGTCTTTACTCAACATAGCCTGTTACGCCTTTGGTTGTTGCACATAGTATTGCATCTAGATACTGCTTTGTACGCGGCATATTCAGCCTTCGTTCTCTTCAATTTCAGCGAGTAGCGGATGGCCGCTCTCACGCGCGTATTGATTCACCTGCTCAGCCTTGGTTTCGGCAATGTCCCGGGTAAACACCCCGCAGACTCCTTTACCCTTGGTGTGTACAGTCAGCATAACCTGTGTCGCGCGCTGCCGGTCCATGTAAAAAAAGTCCTCAAGAATTTCAATAACAAACTCCATTGGCGTGTAGTCGTCGTTGAGCAACACCACCTTGTAAAGCGGTGGCTTTTTGAGCTCGGGCTTCGCTTCCTGAAGCGCAGTTCCCCCCTCGTACTCCGGGTGATCCTCGCGGCTCATAACAATGTTCTGGTACGGCATAATTCTGTTTACCTGAGCTTAGCATTGCGCCCATCCCCCACAATAGGGGTATTCACCAAGCGCTCCTAGCGAGAAGTCGCAGCTTGACGCCAAGCACTCCGTGTTTTAAAAATGGGCATTAGCGCACCAAACCTCGTGTTTTGGTAGTGCTTTTACCAATAACTATAACGAGAAATCAGGGTGTAAGGCTATGCAAAATGGTGTTGTAAAGTGGTTCAATAACGCCAAGGGCTACGGATTTATCCTTACCGAAGATGGCAACCAGGAAGTGTTTGCCCACTACTCCGCTATCTCCATGGAAGGCTATAAAACCCTAAAGGCAGGGCAAAGCGTCAGCTTTGACGCCCAGCAAGGCCCCAAGGGCATGCACGCCACCAATATCCAGGCAGAGGAAGAAGTTGCCGAGCTAGATCAAGATCCTGGCTAGCACTTTTAATAAATCACTTTAACTGTCGCCCCGGGCTTTATCGGGGTGAGAAGCTAGCGCGCCAGTGCCAAGCCCAGCGCGCAGCGACGTCGACCCCAGGCGGGGTCGACTGACGGGGAGCACTTACATGTGCTTGATGATTGCGTCACCGAACTCTGAACATTTCAGCAGCTTAGCGCCGTCCATCAGGCGTTCGAAGTCATAGGTAACGGTCTTCGCCTGAATTGCGCCGTTCATGCCGTCAATAATCAGATCCGCCGCCTCGTTCCAGCCGAGGTGGCGCAGCATCATTTCTGCCGACAGAATCAACGAACCGGGGTTAACCTTATCTTGACCCGTGTACTTGGGCGCTGTGCCGTGGGTTGCCTCAAACAGCGCAACGCTATCACTCAGGTTGGCACCCGGCGCAATACCGATACCACCAACTTGAGCCGCCAGTGCGTCTGACAGGTAGTCGCCGTTCAAGTTAAGCGTCGCGATAACGCTGTACTCGTCCGGGCGAAGCAGCACTTGCTGCAGCATCGCGTCGGCGATCACATCTTTAATGATGATCTCTTTGCCAGTGTTTGGGTTTTTCAGCGTCACCCAGGGGCCGCCATCCAAAAGCTCGCCGCCGAACTCTTCAATCGCCAGCTCATAGCCCCAGCTTTTGAAAGCGCCCTCGGTGAATTTCATGATATTGCCTTTGTGAACCAGCGTCAGCGACGGCAGGTCCTGGTCAATCGTGTACTGGATTGCCTTGCGCACCAAGCGCTTAGTGCCTTCTTCTGAAACCGGCTTAACACCGATACCACACTCCTGCGGGAAGCGGATTTTAGTTACACCCATCTCTTCCTGCATGAAGTTGATCATTTTGTCAGCTTCAGGTGTACCCGCTTTCCACTCGATGCCCGCATAGATATCTTCAGAGTTCTCGCGGAAGATAACCATGTTGGTCTTGCCCGGCTCTTTGACCGGCGACGGCACGCCTTCGAACCAGCGCACGGGGCGTTGACATACATACAGGTCAAGCTCTTGGCGCAGGGCAACATTCAGGGAGCGGAAACCGCCACCTACTGGCGTGGTCAGCGGGCCTTTGATTGCAACGGCGTACTCTTTGATTGCGTCCAGCGTTTCAGCGGGGAACCAGTCGCCATCGTATAGCTCGGCGGCTTTTTCGCCGGTGTAAATTTCCATCCAGCTGATTTTTTTGTTGCCGGCGTAAGCTTTCTCAACCGCTGCGTCTACAACGTTGATCATTACCGGAGTGATGTCGATCCCGATGCCATCACCTTCGATAAAAGGAATAATTGGCCGATCGGGTACGTTCAGGGAAAGATCCGCATTAACGGAGATTTTCTCACCCTCTGCAGGTACCTTGATATGTTGGTATCCCATTTTTGACTCCATGGTTTATAGGTTAGTATCTGTGCTCGTTCGATGGCGGCAACAGCGCAGTGTCGCTGCTACAATGCCGCCTCGCCAATCTGGTCAGCGAGCGCTTTAAAGCCCAGCTTTCGTTAAAAAGCGCGGCATTATAACACTTTATAGTCGAATTTCTTCCATGAATGACAGATTCCCGTGACCGAACTAATACTTTTCAACAAACCGTTTCGGGTAATGAGCCAATTCAGCGCCTGTGACGGGCGTGCCACGCTGGCTGACTATATCGATATTCCCGCCGTTTACCCGGCCGGACGCCTAGACTACGACTCCGAGGGCCTGATGATCCTCACTGGCGACGGCCAGCTACAGCACCGCATCAGCCACCCCCAGCACAAGCTCAGCAAATGCTACTGGGCCCAGGTGGAAGGCCAAATCGACCCAGCGGCTTTAAAACAGCTGACCAGCGGCGTGGCGCTTAAAGATGGCCCTACCCTGCCGGCGCGCGCTTCAGCGATCAGCCAACCCCCAGGGCTGTGGCCGCGACAGCCGCCGGTGCGCTTTCGAGCCGCGATCCCAACCAGCTGGCTATCGCTGCAAATCAGTGAGGGCCGCAACCGCCAGGTACGGCGAATGACCGCTGCGGTAGGCTTCCCCACCCTGCGCCTGATTCGCGCCAGCATTGGCCCCTGGTCGCTCGACGAGCTGAAGCCGGGTGACTACCGGCGCGTCACCCTAGACGATGCCGCGCTGCAAGCACTCTTTCCCGCATCCGCCGCCAGCCGCACAAACAGCCGCAGACCTCGGCCGGCGGCAAAGCGAGGCCGCAAGGCGCACGGCGGCAATATTATTCCGCCGGGGCAGCGCGGCAAACCAAGCAAGCGTGGCCCGCGCTAAAGCCAAGCTGCTACAATATGCGGCTTTTGCCAACTGCAAAAAGGGATAGGTATGGATTGGCAGGCCCGGGTAACAGTGGCATGTGTAGTGGAAAACGACGGCAAATTTCTGATGGTTGAAGAAATCCGCGACGGCCGCCGGGTCTTCAATCAACCGGCGGGCCACCTAGAGGCGGGCGAGAGCCTGCACACCGCCGCCCTGCGCGAAACCCTGGAAGAAACACAGTGGCGCATTGAATTGCAGGGGCTGATCGGTATTGGCCTGTATACGCCGCCGGGAAAAAACGCCACCTACCACCGCACCACTTTTTTTGGCCGCCCACTCGCATTTTGCCCGGAACAACCGCTGGACAGTGATATAGACCAAGTACACTGGTTGACGCTGGACCAGCTTCGCCAACGCCGCCAACAGCTGCGCAGTCCCATGGTGCTGGACTGCGTAGAGCGCTACTTAGCAGGGCAGCGATTTCCGTTGACAATGATTTATGGTGAAACACTATGAGCGCCGATCCCATTCGTCTATGCGATAAGGCTATCGCCGACACCAAGGTCATCGTCGGCATGTCGGGCGGCGTCGACTCGTCGGTCACCGCGCTACTCCTCAAACAGCAGGGCTATCAGGTCGAAGGCCTGTTTATGAAAAACTGGAACGAGGACGACGGCACCGAATATTGCACGGCCATGGATGATCTCGCCGACGCCGCTGCGGTTTGCCAGAAACTGGACATCTACCTCCACACCGCCAACTTTGCTCAGCAGTACTGGGACAATGTCTTTGAACATTTTCTCGAAGAATACCGCGCGGGCCGCACGCCCAACCCCGACATACTGTGCAACCGCGAAATCAAGTTTAAAGCCTTTCTGGATTACGCCCTGGAACTGGGAGCCGACGGTATCGCCACCGGCCACTACACCCGCCGCAGCGCCAATCCCGGCGACACGCAGCTCCTCAAAGGGCTAGATGGCAATAAAGATCAGAGCTACTTCCTGCATGCCGTCAGCGCCGAGCAACTGGGTAAAACCCTGTTCCCGATCGGCGAACTGGAAAAGCCGGCCGTGCGTGCCCTGGCTGAGAAACACGGCCTGGTCACCCACAACAAGAAAGACAGTACCGGCATCTGCTTTATTGGCGAACGTCGCTTCAAGGATTTTCTGCAGCAGTACCTGCCCGCGCAGCCCGGCCGCATTGAAAGTACTGACGGCACAGATATGGGGCAGCACTCCGGTTTGATGTACCACACTATTGGCCAGCGTCAGGGGCTGGGCATAGGCGGTGTGCGCGGCGCCGGAGATGAACCTTGGTACGTCATCGACAAGGATCTCAGCCGCAATGTGCTGGTCGTCGCCCAGGGCAGTCAACATCCAGCGTTGTTTAAAAACTGCCTGCGCCTTTCACAGATACATTGGATCAACGCCGAACCACCGAGCTTGCCGTTGCGCTGCAGCGCGAAAACTCGTTATCGTCAACATGATCAAATCTGCGAACTGGTTGCCACCGAGTCCGGCTACGAGGCCGTATTCGAACAGCCTCAGCGCGCCATCACTCCGGGGCAGTCGGCGGTCTTCTACCTTGGCGAACAGTGTTTGGGTGGCGGCATTATTGAATCAGGGTACCAGCGCTAATGTTCTTTCCAGCTCCCCCCGAACAACTACGCCAACAAACTTTGGCACTGGCCGCACTGCTGCAAGCGGTTACCCTGGTGGACCAGCTTGCCCGCAGCGGCCAAGCTGACCCACAAGCCATGGATGCCTCCATGGCCAGTTTGTTCGACTTCAGCGGCCAGACAGCCGAACAGGTTTTTAACAGCCCGCAGTCACTGGAGTTAGGGCTGCGCGCGCTGCGCGACTTATTAAGCGGCAATGACTACGGCGAACGCCAGGCCATCACCCGCTACTGCATGGGTGTATTGTTTTTACAGAACAAACTGCGCCGCGACAAAGACGCCAGCAGCATCCTGCGCAATCGCTTGGAGCACTGCGCCAAGCAGCGCGAGTTTGGCAGCGAACTCACTGGGCTGGCCTCTGCCTTGGCTGACATTTATCAAGACACCCTGTCCAAATACCGTTTCCGCATCAAGGTCAGCGGCAGCGCCCAGCAGCTACAAAACCCCGAAACCGCAGCGAGGGTGCGCAGCCTTTTACTCGCGGCAATCCGCGCCGCCTACCTATGGCGGGCCGCGGGCGGTAATCGCCTGAACTTACTGCTGTATAGAAATCGGCTTTTTACCGAAGCTCGGCAGCTGCTCAGCGCTGAAATTCAACACTGAGCAGTGTATGATTGCGCCCCATAAATTTGCCCTCCTCGCATCTAGAAAGGTAACCCGATAATGGATTTGTCCGCGCTCTCCGCTATTTCTCCGGTCGATGGTCGCTACGCTAGCAAAACTGCAGCACTGCGCCCGGTATTCAGTGAATTTGGCCTGATCAAAAGCCGGCTGATTGTTGAGCTGCGCTGGTTGGCGCAGTTAGCCGCCAATCCCGGTATCGAAGAAGTCCCGGCCTTGTCTGCGCGTGCAGCGGATGTTCTCGACGCGATGATCGTCAATTTCGGTGAGGCGCAGGCCGCTAGAGTCAAAGAGATTGAAGCCACCACCAATCACGACGTTAAGGCCATCGAGTACTTCATCAAAGAAAGCATCGCCGACGACAGCGAATTGGCAGCGGTATCCGAATTTGTACACTTTGCCTGTACCTCAGAGGACATCAACAACCTGTCCCACGCGCTGATGCTGAACGAAGGTCGCGAGGTGTTGCTGCAGGACATCGACAGCATCATCGACAAGCTCGCCGAACAGGCCCGGGAATTTGCTGAAATCCCCATGCTGTCGCGCACCCACGGCCAAACGGCCAGCCCCACCACCATGGGCAAGGAGCTGGCCAACGTCGTCGCCCGTCTGCGCCGCCAGCGCCAGTGTATTGCCGACGTTGCCCTGCTGGGTAAAATCAACGGTGCGGTGGGTAACTACAATGCCCACATCAGTGCCTATGCCGATGTCGACTGGGAAGCCAATGCCAAGCAATTTGTCGAAAGTCTGGGCCTGAACTGGAATCCCTACACTACCCAGATCGAACCCCACGACTACATCGCTGAACTGTTTGATGCCATCGCTCGCTTTAACACCATACTGATCGATTTGGATCGCGACATCTGGGGTTATATTTCACTGGGTTACTTCAAGCAGCGCACCATCGCCGGCGAAGTGGGCTCATCCACCATGCCGCACAAGGTCAACCCCATCGACTTTGAAAACTCCGAGGGCAACCTCGGTATTGCCAACGCGGTACTCCAGCACCTGGCAGCCAAACTGCCGGTATCTCGCTGGCAGCGCGATCTGACCGACTCCACCGTGCTGCGTAACATGGGCGTGGGCATGGCCTACAGCATGATTGCCTACCAGGCTACGATGAAAGGCCTGAACAAGCTTCAAATCAACCCCGAGCGCCTGGCGGCCGACCTCGATGATGCCTGGGAAGTGTTAGCCGAGCCCATCCAAACAGTGATGCGCCGCTACGGCGTGGCTGAGCCCTACGAAAAACTCAAGGCACTGACCCGCGGCCAGCGCATTACTCGCGACACCCTGGCTAATTTTATCGACACACTGGAGATTCCAGAGTCGGCCAAGGCAGAATTGCGCGAACTGAGCCCCGCCAGCTATATCGGTAACGCCATCGCACAAGCCAAGCGGATTTAAGTCGTGGCGCTGCAGGACTTCGACGCCCAGCAGTTCCTCGACAACGATTGGCAACAACGGCCGCGCTTATTGCGCGGCGCCCTGCCGAATTTTGACTGTCCCGTCGATGGCAACGACCTCGCCGGGCTGGCCTGCGAGCCCGACATCGACTCGCGACTGATCTGCCAACAGGGTGACGACTGGCTGCTACGCCACGGCCCCCTTAACGAGGGCGATTTCGCCGAGCTACCGGCCAGTCACTGGACCTTATTGGTGCAATCTGTCGATCAGTGGATACCCGAAGTCGCCGCCCTACTCCGCTTGTTCCGGTTTCTGCCACGCTGGCGTATCGACGACATTATGGTCAGCTATGCCGCCGACGGCGGCAGTGTTGGCCCCCACTACGATCAATACGATGTGTTTTTGATCCAGGGCAGCGGCCGCCGCCGCTGGCAGCTGGGACAGCACTGCAACAGCCAGAGCGAGCTGCTAGGCCATCCCGATCTGCGCCTGCTGAAACATTTTGACTGCAGCGAAGAGCACACCCTCAACCCCGGCGATATTCTCTATATTCCCCCCGGAGTCGCCCACTGGGGCAGCGCCGTAGGCGATGATTGCATTACCTTGTCAGTCGGCTTTCGCGCCCCTGCCAACAGCGAGCTATTGCACAACTGGTGCATTGAGCGTGAGTCGCTACTCACCGAAGATCAGCGTTATTGCGATCAAGCACTGGATGCCCGACAACCCAGTGGCTGGATTCCTCCGGAAGTTGTCGCACAATTGCGCCAGCGCCTAAGTGAGGGCTTAAACGACGACCAGCAACTCTCCCGCTGGTTCGGCCAAATGATGAGCCGCGTGGATGAAGAGCAGTGCTTCGATAATCCACCACTGACCGAAGCGGACTTTTTGCAGCGTGAAGAGTCCTCGACACTGCTGTTACGCCCGGGAGCACGCCTGGCATTCGACAGCCACTTTTTGTTTGCCGACGGCGCGGCCTACCCCTACCCGGCAAGCGCTCGGGACGAAGTTGCCGCGTTTTGCTCACTCGAAAATGGCGACGTGGTCAGTGGCCTAGCGAATACGCTACGCTATAACCTGTATCAAACGGGAACGGTGTATTTCGATGACGATGTTGAAGATTGACCAGGTTCACTGGTCACAACACTGGCGCGAACTGACCGAGCTGAGACGCCGGGTATTTGTAGAAGAGCAATCGGTGCCAGTCGAACTGGAACTGGACGAACACGATTTTAGTGCCCGCCACTGGCTGGCTTGGTACGGACAAGAACCCGTCGGCACAGTGCGGTTACTTAGTGACGGCCATATCGGTCGCATGGCTGTCGCCGCCGATTACCGCGAGCGCGGCATCGGCCGGGCCCTGCTTCATCACGCCCTAGAGGGCGCCCTAGAAATGGGCTTGACCAAGGTTGAACTGGCCGCGCAATTGCAGGCTATCGACTTTTACCGCAAGGAAGGCTTTAAGCCTGTCGGCGGTTTATTCGTCGATGCCGGCATCGATCATCAGCGAATGGAGCGACCGCTGCGTTTAGAACGCCGCCTTGGCGAAGACGGTAAGAAATTTCATATCGACAAACTCAGTGAATCGGTACTGGCAGTTTGCAGTCTGGCTCAGCGTCAACTGCGCATTTTCTGTCACAGCCTGGAGAGCGAGTATTACGGCCAGGAGCGCTTGATTGAAATTATCTCCGAACTTGCGCGCAAGCACCGCGACAGCGAGGTGCGAGTTTTAATCTGCGACGATCGACCACTGCGTGAAGGGCGCCACCCCTTGGTTGATCTCAGTCATCGTCTGAGCAGCAGCTTGCAGATCCGCATTTCCCGCCCGGAACAACGCAGCGATTTCCGCGAATATTTTCTGGTCGCCGACAAAGAGGCGATCGTCGCCTACAGTATGAATCGCTCTGGGCGCGGCTGGGGTGGTTTTAACGAACGGGCAAAAGCCAAAGAGTACTGCGAACAGTTCGACCGCCTCTGGCACCTATCAAGCCCCTCGCCCTGGTTAAAAAAACTATTTTAGTCACCGAGCATCACGCCCAGCTCGTTGTCGCGATAAATCAGCTCGTAGCAGCGCAAATCTCTACAGGGTTCTTCCGATGCGTGGCGCAGCTGACCACTGCGGATATCAAACCGGTAATGGTGTTTGGGACAAACTAGCTCGCTTCCCTGCACATCGGAGGCCGTTAACGGCCACGCCCGATGGGGGCAATTGCTCTCTATCAGATAGCGCTGACCATCGATCTGCAGCAACATGAGTTCGTCACTGTCAATTTTGAATACCTTGCGGTAGCCATCGTAAAGATTAATCAGTTTTTCTAGGCTGTAATAGCGCATACACCAATATCGTCAAGACTTTCGCAAATCTTAACCGCTGTCGCCTGAGCTCGCCAGCACAGACAAAAAAGCCCGGTCTACCTACAGGCAAACCGGGCCGATGATTGCGGCGTATGGAAAGACTTACTTCTTAAGCTGTTCTGCCAAGAACAACCACGTTTCCAGTACCGAGTCCGGGTTTAGTGACACACTGTCGATGCCCTGCTCCATCAACCACTGGGCAAAATCTGGGTGATCCGAAGGCCCCTGTCCGCAAATACCAATGTATTTACCCTGTGCCTTACAGGCCTTGATCGCATTGGACAGCAAGACCTTCACCGCCTCGTTGCGCTCATCAAACAGGTGGGCGATCAAACCCGAGTCGCGATCCAGCCCCAGAGTCAGCTGAGTCAGGTCGTTGGAGCCAATCGAGAAGCCATCGAAGTGCTCGAGGAACTGTTCTGCCAGCAGGGCATTAGCCGGCAGCTCGCACATCATAATAATCTTCAGACCATTCTCGCCGCGTTTCAGGCCATTTTCTGCCAACAGCTCAATGACCTGCTTGGCCTCACCCACGGTGCGGACAAAGGGCACCATGATCTCGACATTTTGCAGGTCCATTTCCTCGCGTACTTTCTTCAGTGCCCGGCACTCAAGGTCGAAACACTCGCGGAAGGAGTCGGAGATATAGCGCGACGCGCCGCGGAAGCCCAACATGGGGTTTTCTTCCGATGGCTCGTACAGACTGCCGCCGATCAAGTGGGCGTATTCATTGGACTTGAAGTCGGACATGCGCACAATGACCCGCTCGGGGTAAAAGGCACTGGCAATACTGGAGATGCCCTCGACCAGCTTCTCTACGTAGAACTCCACCGGGTCAGCATAACCGGCAATACGGCGTTTCACCGCCTGTTGAACGTCGCGCGGCAATGTGTCGTAGTTGATCAGCGCCTTGGGGTGCACACCGATCATGCGGTTGATAATAAACTCCAAGCGCGCCAAGCCCACGCCGGCGTTGGGGTAGGCCTGGAAGTCAAAGGCGCGGTCTGGGTTGCCGACGTTCATCATGATTTTGAATGGCAGCTCAGGCATGGCATCGAGCTTATTGCGGCTGATATCAAAATTCAGCTGCCCGGCGTAGACCATGCCCGTATCGCCCTCGGCGCAGGACACGGTGACGTCCTGGCCGGTGCTCAGCCGCTCGGTGGCATCACCGCAACCGACCACAGCAGGGATACCCAGTTCACGGGCAATAATGGCTGCGTGGCAAGTACGGCCGCCGCGGTTGGTAACGATCGCCGAGGCGCGCTTCATCACCGGCTCCCAATCGGGATCGGTCATATCGGTCACCAGTACGTCGCCCTGCTGCACCTGATCCATCTCGGCCAGATTATCGATCACTCGCACCGGACCTGCGCCGATGCGCTGACCAATGGAACGGCCCTCACACAGCACGGTACCCTTTTCCTTAAGCAGGTAGCGCTCCATCATATTGGCCGACTCGCGGCTTTTTACCGTTTCGGGGCGCGCCTGCACGATATACAACTTGCCGTCATCGCCATCGCGGGCCCACTCAATATCCATCGGGCGGCCATAGTGTTTCTCAATAATCAGGGCTTGGCGTGCCAGCGACATGACTTCTTCGTCGGTAATACAGAACTGGCCGCGATCGTCTTCGGGCACCTCAACCGTTTCCACTGACTTGCCGGCTGAGGCCTCGCTACCGTAGACCATTTTGATCAACTTGCTGCCCAGGTTGCGGCGCAGCACGGCGTGGCGGTTTTTCTCCAGCGTCGCTTTGTGAAC
>NZ_JBFIGO010000057.1:0-17708 GCF_041602295.1 Spongiibacter sp.
CACCCTGTCCACCATGGTCGACGAAGTGGCCAAAAACCCCGTTAAAGCACCTACGCTGATCATCGTCGGCGAGGTGGTCAGCCTGCGAGAAAAGCTGGCCTGGTATGAGCACTACGACCTGGCTAAAACCGATTTGTAACATCCCCGGCCGCCGCGCGTCCCAACGTAGCCAAAATGTGAGTATGGGAGAGGAAACTTTTGAGCCAATTCGATTACGATTTGTTTGTCATTGGCGCCGGCAGCGGCGGGGTGCGCGCGGCGCGGATGTCGGCCGGCCTGGGGGCAAGGGTGGCGGTCGCTGAAGCTCGCTATCTCGGCGGCACCTGCGTCAATGTCGGCTGTGTACCCAAAAAATTGTTCAGTTATGGCGCCCATTTCACCGAAAATTTTCACGATGCCGCCAGTTTCGGCTGGGATGTTAGTCACAGTCCCCTAGACTGGCCGCGGCTGCGGGACAACAAGACCCGTGAAATCGAACGTCTAAATGGCATTTACGGCAATATTCTCGGCAGTGCCGGGGTAGCGCTGATCAATGGCCACGCTCGCTTTATCGACGGCCACACCGTTGATGTCAACGGCAAAACCTATACTGCCGAGCGGATTCTGATTGCGGTGGGCGGCTGGCCCTATATCCCCGATGTGCCGGGCAGGGAGCACGCGATTAGCTCCAATGAGCTGTTCTATCTGGATAAGCTGCCCGAGCATGCCACCGTAGTGGGCGGCGGCTATATCGCCACCGAGTTTGCTGGCATTCTCAACGGCCTCGGCGTCCAGGTCACGCAAATCTACCGCCGCTCGCTGTTTCTACGCGGCTTCGATGAAGAAGTTCGCGGTCACCTCGCTGAAGAAATGCGTCACCGCGGCGTTGAACTGCGCTTCAATGAGAACGTCAGTGCCATTGAAAAAACCGCAGAGGGCTTCCGCTTACAGCTGGACAGCGGTGACAGCCTAGATACCGGCCTAGTGCTCTACGCCACCGGTCGCAAGCCACTCATCGACGACCTGGGACTGGAGAACACCGCCGTCGCGCTAGACGACAAGGGCTTTATCGCCGTATCGGACAGTTTTCAGACGGCGGAGCCGAGTGTCTACGCCCTGGGCGATGTGATTGGCGGCATGGAGTTGACGCCGGTGGCACTGGCCGAGGGCATGAACTTGGCGCGCCGCCTCTACGGCGGTGTCGATCAACCGGTGGACTACGAATACATTCCCACGGCGATTTTTTGCCAGCCCAATATCGGCACCGTTGGCTACAGCGAAGAACAGGCCCGGGAAAAATTCGGCGAGATCAGTGTGTTTACTTCCCAGTTTCGCCATTTGAAACACACCCTGACCGACAATCCCTCGAAGGTGTTTTTAAAGTTGATTGTCGACAAGGCCAGTGACCGGGTGGTGGGCGTGCATATGTTGGGCGATGAGGCCGGAGAGGTGATCCAGGGCTTTGCCGTGGCGATTAAAGCCGGCGCCACCAAGGCGATGTTTGATACCACCATCGGCATTCACCCCACCGTGGCCGAGGAGTTTGTCACCCTGCGAGAAGCCACCCGCTAAGCGCTGTGGCCGGCCGTTAGGGACGGCCGGCTAATTGTTCCTGTTGAAAGTAGGGGATCGCGTCGACAAGAATATGTCCAGCCTCGTTAAGCAGCGGGTCTGGCTTATCTGCTTTTTTATCGCCGTCCTCCTCACTGACAGCGGGGCTTAGCAGCAGATCCTCAGGCACCTCTAAGTCATCCTCTTTAAGCACGTCCAAGGGTTTTTCGCCCTTGGCAACGCGGCGGCGATTCTCCATCGCCAGTTGCAAGGCCTTCTGTTCTTCCCGCTCTTTCTTGCGCACATCGATATTGAGAGACAGTGATTTACGATCGCGGTATTTCTCTATGGCCGCCAGCTGTTCTTTGAGAAAACGAAAATCAGGATCTTTGGCAACACGCTGCTGATGCTCTTTTTCCAGGGCGGGAAGGCCGCGGCGCAGGTCAAAATAGTAGCTGTGCTTAGCCCGGTCGATACGATCCCAGGCCATGGCGTTATCGAGAATATTTTCGCCGATCTGAGTGGAGTCATAGAGTGGGGGAAAGGCAATATCGGGAATGACACCGCGATTTTGCGTACTGTCACCGGAAATACGGTAGAACTTGGATTCGGTCATTTTAAGCTGGCCGTGGCTCAAGGGGTTTACCGACTGCACCGTGCCCTTACCAAAGGACTGGGTACCGATGACGATGCCGCGCTGGTAATCCTGAATCGCTCCGGCAAAAATCTCCGATGCCGAGGCGCTCATGCGGTTAATTAACACCGCCAAAGGGCCGGTGTAATAGGGTGAGCTGCGGCGTTTTCCTTCGCGAATTACCCGGGAATTCGACTGGCGAATTTGTACGGTTGGCCCCGCCTCAATAAACAAGCCAACCAGACCGTTGGCCTCGGCGAGCGAGCCGCCGCCGTTGTCACGCAGGTCGATGACAATGCCCTCCGCGCCCTCAGCCAGTAGCTCGCCGAGAATGCGGTGAACATCGCGAGTGGTACTGCGAAAATCGGGGTCGCCCATCCGGAAGGCATCAAAGTCCAAGTAAAAGGTCGGGATATTGATCACGCCAATTTTCCGGGTTTGGCCGTCGGCATCGCGGATATCCAGAAGCTCGCCCTTGGCACTTTGCTCCTCGAGCTTGACCTCATTGCGCTCGATAACGATTTCCTTGCGCTCTTCCTCGCTGTGGGCGAGGGCCGGAATCACCTCCAGGCGGACTATTGAGCCCTTGGGGCCACGGATCAGGTCGACAACATCGTCCAAGCGCCAGCCGATAACATCCTGCATATCGCCGTTTTTACCCTGGGCAACACCGATAATCCGATCGGCTGGTTGCAGCTCACCCTGCTTATCGGCAGGGCCGGCGGGAACCAGACGCACGATTTTGGTGAAATCGTCCTCCATTTGCAGGACGGCGCCGATGCCTTCCAGCTTCAGGCTCATATTGATCTGGAAATTCTCTGACAAGCGCGGCGAGAAATAGTCGGTGTGCGGATCGTATAGCGATGCCAAGGCATTGGCGTAGATCTGGAAGGCATCTTCAGCTTCGAGCTGAGTCAGCCGTTTGATCTGATTGCGAAAGCGCTTTTCCAGCAACTCGGCAATATCTTTGCTTTCCTTGCCGGCCAATTTCAGCCCCAGCACACGATTTTTCAGCTGTTTCCGCCAGATTTCATCCGCCTCAAGCTGGTTGGCCGGCCAGGGCTGTTCGGAGCGATCTAGCAAAAAACTCTCATCTTCGCTGAAATCAAAGCTGTTGACGGTGTCTTCCAGCTTGTCGAGCGTTCGCTCTAGGCGGCTGACAATGCGCTGACGATAAATATTAAAAATACGAAAACCGGTGTCCAGACGCCCCTTTTTGAGCTCGTCATCCAGTTGATGGCGGTATTTTTCAAAGCTGGCAATGTCATCGGCCAGTAAAAACTGTCGGTTTGGATCCAGGTCGTCGAGGTAGGCCGCGAGCAACTGCGCTGATGCGCGGTCGTCTAGTGTCAGTTTGACATAGTGATTACGCCCCAGCTGCTGCAGCATATCGCGGATAGCGGTGCGGTGCTCGCTGGCCGGCTCAAGTGCACTGAGCGCATGAGCGGGCGACAGAAACAGTAGCGAGAAGACGAGAGTAACTGCGGCAAAAAGCAACTGCGAAGGGGTGGTGCGGCGTATAGTTGAATGCATAAATAACCTGTATTTCTCCACTGCAGTCCGGCCTCGGCGGCGCGATCAACGACGGCGGGCAGAATTCCCAATTAATTTTCTGCGGCGGATTCTCTGTATTGGTATACCGCGTTACACTAAAAATATCTACTGAGCGCAGCAAATGGAGCCTGCAATTGTGAGCAAAAACCCTAAAGTGACTGTTGTAGAAGCATATATCAAAGCACTATGTGAGCACGACCTCGTCGCAATCGATACATTGTTTGACGACCAAGCTAGCGTCGAAGACCCGGTAGGTAGTGAGCCGATACAGGGCAAGGAAGCCATCCTTGGATTCTATAAAACGGCATTTAGTTCCGGAATCAGTGCACGCGCCGACGGCGCGGTGCGCCTGGCCGCCAACCACGCAGTATTTCCCTTTATTGTTGAATTGAACCCAGGCAATGGCGAAATGCGCCTGGAAGTGATCGATCAATTTAGCTTCAATGAAGACAATAAGATTATCGCCATGAAGGCATTTTGGGGCCAGGAAAATATCAGCACCCCTTAAGCATCGCGCTATTAGCGAATTATCAGCAAGCCGCGCCGAGCGCGGCTTTTTGTTGCCAGAGCCAATCGTACCAAGCCTGCAGGCCTTCGCCACTGCTGGCCGACAAGGCAATGATGGCGGCCTTGGGGTTCAGCGTCTGGGCTTCGCGAACGCAGCGTTGCAGGTCAAAATCGACGTAGGGCAGTAAATCCACTTTGTTAATGATGACCAAGTCTGCGCGATTAAACATGGTGGGGTATTTAACCGGTTTGTCGTCGCCCTCGGTGACCGATAGCATGACAACGCGCTGGCCTTCTCCGAGATCAAAGAGGGCGGGGCAGACCAAATTCCCCACGTTCTCGATAAACAGTATTGCATCGCGGCTGGGCTGCAGCAGGGCAATGGCCTTTGCCAACATATCCGCCTCTAAGTGGCAGCCACTGCCGGTGTTCACCTGTACGGCTGTGGCACCGGCCTGCCTTATGCGAGCCGCATCGCGCTCGGTTTCCTGATCGCCTTCGACAACAAAAATCTGTGCTTGCTGGCCTAAGTCGGCAATGGTTCGCTCCAGCAGTGTGGTTTTGCCCGAGCCTGGGCTGCTGAGCATATTCAGTGACAGGATGCCCGCCGCTGACAGTTGACGGCGATTAATCGCCGCCTGGTCATTGTTTTTCGCCAGCAAATCAACTTCTAGCTTGAGCAGCTCGGTGCTTGTATCGCCGTGAACGGCAGCGTGACTTTGTGCCGCTGACAGCGTGGCCTTTGGCTGCGCCTGGTGGCTGCGTGTTAAGGTAATTTCAGGAGGGGTCGTCACCGGCTGGAAGAGCTGCTTGCCGTCAAAGCGGATATCAGCATTGTTTGAGCAACCACAGTCGCGACACATAAGCCTTACTCCAGTTCTATTTCCGAAATTAACAACTCTTCCCCAGCTATGCACTGCATGTCTGAGGAACCGCAGACACACTGCCCGTAGAGCGTATTACTGGCTTTTTCTGTGCCACAGCTACGACACTTTAATCGGCCATCGATGTAACAGATCTCCAGGCTAGCGCCCTCAGCCACGGTATTCTTACTGCAGATGTCAAAGCAAAAACTAATCGCATCGGCCAAAATCGCGCTCAGCCGACCGACACTGAGCTGTACACGCAACACACGGCGATTGTTCGCACGCTCGCTAACAATCGCGATAATGTTTCGCGTAATCCCCAGTTCATGCACGGCAGTTGCCTATCGTTTTTAGAGTTTCCACAGTTTGCAATACCAATCGGGCTCAACGGGTACCGGTAATTCCGGCAGGTCACACCACTTGCGATTGGGGTGATAGTAAATACACTCCGCGCAGCGGTAGGTCAGCTTGCCGTCTTCCATTTCACCACTTTCGCCCAAACTGTAATTGGCAAAACCGCCGACCTCAAGCAGGCCATACAAGTCGTCCTCATCGAGTTTGCGCAGCTGTGTGATGATATCGGTGGCGATCAGCGTATCGGCGACCAAGGTCAAATCGGTGGTGATACCTGCTGCCAGAATATCGTCGATCACCAGGCGCAATATATTGTCGCTTAGCACTCGGGCGGCGGCGATTTGCTGTGGCATTGGCGCGCTGTTGTCGCTGACGAGAACGATAAGGTAATTGGGCAAAAATCGCGGTCGCAAACAATGTATGCTGTGATTGCTCTGGCAGAGATAGACCTCGCGCAGCGAACCAAGGGCGGCAGCGGGAGGCACATCGGTCGGTATACGCCCCGCTAGCAGCGCACTCAAGTAGGCCAAACTGCCACGCCATTGGCAAAACGCCGCCGCGCGATTGCTGCTGTCGATGTCGCTCGCAGCAATTAGACCGCTTTCCGATAGATAACCCTGGAAATTCGCCCGCGTGGAAAGCGTGTCGCGGTGGCGTTCCAGCACGCTTTCCGCAACCGTCAGTGCCTTGCTCAACGTGCTACAGCTGGCCGTAATAAAGGCGTTTTCGCCACTGACAGTGCCGGTGTCAAAGGCCAGCAGGTAATCTTTGGCGAAACCTAGAGCGAGGAACTGATGCGGGGAACCGGCCGCGCTTATCACAGAAGGAGAAAACATTTGCGTTGCCAGGCAAATGTCTATCGGCGTGTTGGCGGCGTGTGATTGAAGCGTCTTGCCGGAGTGTAACTCTACAACAGTGGCCTGATGTATCCAGGGGTGACTGCCCAGCTGTTGGTTTATCTGCTGCTGGTAGGCTGGTTTATCCAAATCGATGGAAACTTGTTTGCAATGCGTCATCTGATGACAGCCTCGTTTTACTTACCTAATTTCGCTCAGCATATTCTGGGAAGCAATTCGCCAGCGGGCACATCGAGCACCCGCTCGGCGCCAAATCCGGTGGTTAAGGCAACCACCCCAGGATGTTCAGCAATACAGTGGCCTATTAACGCCGCTGAGCGACCTTGCGGGTACTGCTGCAAACACGTCAGTGCAGTGTCGACCTCTGCCGCCGGTATCACTGCGATCAACGTGCCCTCATTGGCCAAGTAGAGTGGGTCCAAGCCAAAGATTTCACAGCCAGCCCGCACCGCTTGGCGCACCGGGATTGCCGCGTCGGAGATGGTCATACCGAGACCGGCATCAAGGGCAATCTCATTGAGCACACAGGCGATGCCGCCGCGAGTGGCATCGCGCAGCAGGCGGGTATTGGGACAGCTTTCGAGTAGGCCGGCAACCATCGTATTGAGCGCGGCGCAGTCGCTATTCACGGTTAAATCAATGTGGATGTCATCGCGGCCAGCGAGAATGGCGGCGCCGTGATCGCCAATATAACCACTGACGATGACCGCGTCTCCGGGAGTAATATTGCCGGCGCGCAGGCAAATGCCATCGGCGATGGTGCCGATGCCGGTTGTCGTAATAAATATGCCGTCAGCCGCACCGCGCGGCACGACCTTGGTATCGCCGGCAATAATCCTTACGCCGGCGCTATCGGCAGCCTCACGCATAGTGGCCAGAATGCGGCTCAATGCAGCGGTTTTAAATCCCTCTTCGATAATCAGTGAGCAGGATAAGTAGCGGGGGACTGCCCCGGACATGGCCAGGTCGTTCACCGTGCCGTTCACGGCCAGCGAGCCGATATTGCCGCCGGCGAAAAATAACGGTGACACCGTATAGCCATCGGTCGTAAACGCCAGACGGTCGCCAGCGGCGGCCAGTTCAGCGATGGCGATCTCGGCACTATCACTGTGCCCCCACGCCGGCGACGGCGCACATAAGCTGGGCAGTACCAGTACTTCCAGCAACTTGTGCATGTCTCGACCGCCGCTGCCATGGGACAGCGTGATGGTGTCGGGTAGGGGGGAGAGTGGCTGTGTCATCACGGGCTGCTATCCATCGGCTTGTGGGCGTAACGGTAATAGGCGGCACAGGCACCTTCCGACGATACCATCAGTGCTCCCAGTGGCTGTTCGGGCGTGCAGGACTGACCAAAGACTTTACAATCTCGCGGCTTAATCACGCCTTTCAGCACCTCTCCGCACTGGCAGGAGCTGGGGTCAGAAATATGGACATTGGCAATAGCAAAGCGTTTTTCCGCATCGAATTGCCGGTATTTGTCGGTCAGGCTGACTGCCGAGTAGTCGATAGCGCCAAGGCCGCGCCACTCAAACACCTCTCGCAACTGAAACACTTCGCCCAGTGCTTGTATGGCCATGGCGTTGCCACTGGATATCACTACCCGAGAGTATTGGTTTTCGACCTGAGCCCGGTTTTCAGCGCGTTGTTTGATCACCATATAGACCGCCTGCAGAATATCCAGCGGCTCAAAACCGGCGACGACAAACGGCAGTTGGTAGTGGTCGGCGACAAACTCGAATACCTCTGTGCCGATCACCATACTGACATGCCCGGGGCCGAGGAGGCCATCCAGGCGCATGTCGGGCGAGTCTAGTATCGCTTTAATTGTCGATACAATGGTGATGTGGTTACAGAAAATAGAGAAATTTTCGACCTTGTCCCGGGCTGCTGCCATTACCGTGAAACAGGTACTGGGCATGGTGGTCTCGAAACCAATGGCAAAAAATACCACCTCGCGATCGGGGTTTTGCCTTGCCAGATTAAGTGCTTCTTCCGGCGAATAAACCATGCGAATGTCGGCGCCTTCGGCACGTGCTTGCAGCAGGCTTTGGCTGGAGCCGGGTACGCGCATGGCGTCGCCAAAACTGGCAATGATGACGTTTTCTCGCCGGGCGATATTTAGGCAATCGTCAATACGCCCCATTGGCAGTACACAAACCGGACAACCGGGGCCGTGGACAAACTCAATATCCTTGGGCAGTAAAGCGTTAAGGCCGTAGCGGAAAATACTGTGGGTATGGCCGCCGCATACCTCCATAATTTGCAGGGGGCGGTCCCGGCCTTGCATCAATTGTGGGGTCAGTTGATGTATTTCCTCAAGTAAGGACTGGGCCAGCTGAGGGTCGCGAAATTCGTCGACGTAGCGAATGCCATCAGTCATCACCACCTCCTGAGTTTACCTCGGCTAACACGCTGTGTACGAGATCCCACAAAATGTGATAACTCAAAACATGGCATTCCTGAATACGGTGAACACTCTGACTGGGCACACACAGAAGATGTTCGGCAAGTCGCTCATCTGCGACCACGCCACCACTGCCGCCGAGTAAGGCAATACGCAGCAGCCGGTGTTTTCCGGCCACTCGCATTGCCTCGACAATATTTTTGGCATTGCCGCTGGTCGACAGGCAAAACACCGCGTCATTGGCTCCCGCAAGGTTGCTTATTTGTCGACTAAACACCTTGTCAAAGCCAACATCGTTAGCCAGCGCGGTGAGCATGGCGGTGTCGGCGCCGAGGTTGACGGCCGGCAGGGCGGGGCGACCGGCGGTCACCGGGTGACTAAATTCCACCGCCAGGTGGGCGGCATCACAAGCCGATCCGCCGTTGCCGAGGCAGATAAGTTTGCCCCCCTTGTTAAAACGCTCAGCCAGATCCCGGGCAATCGCGATCAGCAAGGACTGATTGTCAGTGATAAATTGTTGTTGCGTGACCCTGCTGTCAGTCATCTTCGCAATAATCGATTCACAGAGATGCGCATTTGACTTGGGGGCAACAGCCCCCTGCAGGTGGGGGTAAAAGCCGCGCAGCGTTGTCTTCGAATCGCTCATTATTCCCTAGCTCCAGCCAGTTCCCGCAGTAGTTGCAGTGTCGCCTGCGCCTCGTTTTCGTCTATTCTCGCCATGGCAAAGCCGACATGAATCAACACCCAACTTCCGATGCAGTCGTCCAGTGAGTGACTGCCATCGACAACACAGGCGAGGTTGACCTCTTTCTGTACGCCGCTGATATCAACAATACCCAGCTTGTTATCCACATCACTAATGGCGACAACTTGGCCGGGAATCCCTAAACACATCGCCAACTACCTCTTAATGCCGCGATCGACGAACGCGGGGCTAAATTGCGCGGCAGCGACCACCGCCTGCCCCAATGATAGACCGCTGTCATTGGCGGGGACTTCGCCGTGGGCGATAACCCTGAAGCCATTTGCCTGGAGGTATCTGCTTGTTTCTTCGTGCAACAAGGCATTTTGAAACACCCCTCCGCTCAGGGCGACGAGTGGCTCTTGCCAATCTTTATCAATGGCAAAAATACCGTCCACCATCGCTGCGGTCGCGCGCGCCAGACTAGAGTGAAATCGCCTGGCGATAATCGCCTTCGACAGGCCGGCCTCGAGATCGGCAAATAGCGCTGGCCACATCGGTGCCAGATCAAAGGCGATAAGCTCGTCATCACCGCGTATCGCGAAGGGGTATGCCTGAGAGTCTTCGCTGGTTTCGGCCAGCGCTTGCAGACGCATAGCCGCCTCGCCCTCGTAGCTAATACCGTCGAAACAGATCTCCAGCGCGGCGGCGACCGCATCGAAAAGCCGGCCAACGGAGGAGCTTAAGGGTGCGTTGACGGCGCTTAACTGGGCGTATGACCACGCGCTTATCGGTTGCTGCTGAAGAGCGCTGACGATCGCTAATTTGCCGTGATCTTGTTGTATCTGCGGCCAGCCGCCGCTGGCGTGTAAATGCGACCAGAGACTGCGCCAGGGTTGTGTCGCCGCTTGCTCACCGCCAATCAGCCGCAGGGTTTGCAGGTGCCCCCGGCGCCGAAAACCGCGGTAATTGGCAACCAGAAACTCGCCGCCCCAGATACTAGCGTCTGGCCCGTAGCCGCTGCCATCGAACACCACCGCCAACACAGGACCTGCGTCGGCGTGTCGGCCATGCTCAGCCAAACAGGCGGCCGCATGGGCGTGGTGGTGCCACACCTGGTGTACGCCGGAGCCCGGTTGTTCGCTGGCGCTGGCGACCGCCCTTCGGCTGCTGTAATAATCGGGGTGATGGTCACAGGCGTAGTGCCGCGTGCCGGCGGCACATGTCGCAACCTGGCTATCGTAGGCTTGTCGCTGTGCGGGGCTGTCCAAATCCCCCTGCCAGGTCGACAGCTGCAGGCGCCCGTCTTCGAGCAGACAGAGGGTATTTTTGTGGTGACCACCGAGGGCCAGTATCGGCGGCGCGACCAAGCCGCGAGGCAGTGGCAGAGCTCGAGGCACGTAACCTCGAGCGCGGCGCAGCAGCTGGGTTGCAGAGCCCATAACTTGCGCGACGGAGTCATCTAAGGGTTTAAGGATGGCACGGTCCGTATAAAGAACCCCTCCGCCAAAGGCAGGCAACATGTCACGCAACGCTTGCGGCGTGCAAATGGTCGGCGCACCGCTTAAGTTGGCACTGCTGACCACCAGTGGCCGCGCGACTGCCGACATCAGTAAATGATGTAGTGGCGTATTGGCCAGCATTACTCCCACGGTATGTAGGCCGGGCGCCAGTAAATCTGGCAGAGCAGTGTCGCGCTGCTTGACGATCACAATAGGGCTTTGCGCCGAAGACAGCAGCGCCCATTCAGCTGCCGAGGCGTCGGCATAAGCGTCGAGCTGCGGGCGCCCGGCAACCATAATCGCCAAGGGTTTTCGGGGCCGCTGCTTGACTCGCCTGAGCAGCGCAATAGCCTGGTGATTAAGAGCATCGCAAATCAGTTGAAAACACCCCATGCCCTGCACGGCAATGACGTCACCGCGAGCAATCGCCGCGGCCGCGGCGGCTATCTGCCCGGTTTCAAGGCGTTGATGCCTCTCTTGGTAAAATAATTTTGGCCCACAAGCGGGGCAGGCGACGGTTTCGGCATGAAAACGCCGGTCGTCGGGCGATTGGTATTCGGTAAGGCATTGCTGGCAAAGAGAGAAGGCCGCCATGGCGGTATTGCGGCGATCCCAGCTACCCTCGCGCATAATACTGTAGCGCGGACCACACTCCGTGCAACTGTTAAAGGGGTGCTGATAACGGCGATCCTGCGCATTAAAAATTTCAGCAATACACTGGCTGCAGCTGGCCCGATCGGGAATGATACCGGGTGTCCCGGCACCATTGCTGTCAACGATATTAAATGTTTTGGGCCGCGGACATACCGCGGTGTCGTTGTCGACCAACATTTGGTCGATACGCGCGCTGGGTGGCAACATATGTTGCAAGCGGTGATTGAAGGTTTGTAGTTGCGTGTCATCGCCCCACAGTTTGAGGGTTACGCCGTCACCATCGTTATAGACTTCACCAACCAAGCCCAGCGACGAAGCAATGCGGTAAATAAACGGGCGCATCCCAACACCCTGCACAATGCCGCGCAATCTGAGCACTTTGGGACGGCTGTCGCAGTGCCCCGCCATCATGGGCCTCCACCGCCTTCAAATGGGCTGATAATGCTTACCGGGGTGGCCGGGGCAACGGCGGCGGAGGGGGCCTCCACGCTGATATGGCGAAGCCACTGACAGCGGTCGCGCAGTATCTGTTCAACACCATTTTTCATGGTGATATGCGAGGAACCGCAACCATCACAGGCGCCCAGTAAGCGCAATGTGACATCCTTGTCGGGACTGACAGCGACGAGCTCTATATTGCCGCCGTGTTGCATCAGTGCGGGACGGGCTTCATCGAGCGCCATCAACACCTGTTCTTCCAGCGAAGGTTTTAATAAATTGTGCTGGCGCAATACGGCGTAGACCATCGGGTCGGCGATGGCGCGGCGCAGGGCATCTTGCGCTCCCGGGTCTTGGTATAGACAGGACAGAAAACGGCGCAGGGCCTCGCTGTGAAAATCTTCTACCGCTGTCTTTAATGCCAAGGCCAGGTCGCGTTGTTCGGTCTGCCAATCCAACATCTGCGCTAACAGTCCATCAATCGCCTCGTCGAGATTCATTGTGGGTGACACTGTATTCATTTCCGTGCAACTCCTGGCGATTGGATTAACTGCTCTATGTCGGTGAGCAGCTCGATCATTAATTCGGCTTTTTCATCCTCGTTGTGACGCCTAAATAGCGCGATGGCTTCCTGCGCTTGCCGGTGAGCCTGTGCCAAATTATTTGGGTTGGGGCCGCCGCTATCGCAATCGGGTAGATCAATTAAACACTGCGATTGATTCGCTAGCGTATTTGCCCTGAGCAGCGAACCGCCCTGGCGGTAGTTCAGCGCCTGCTCATAGGCGATCATTGCCCGCCGCTTATTATTGAGGTCATTGCCGCCATTGCTGTTTTGCAGGGCATTTCCCAGATTATTTTGCAGCATGGCGTATTCGTCCGGGTACTGATGTTGGTCAATATGGCCAAGCGCACTTTCAAAAGCGGCTATCGCCATGCCCTCGTACCACTGGCGCTTGCGTGGAGCGCTGGCCAAACTCAACCAAATTGTCGCCAAGTTGTTTTGTATCAGTGCATATTCCAGGGGGTGGCTGTCAGCAGTGAATATGGCAAGCGCTTGCTGGTAACAATCAATGGCCTGGCGTATATCGGCTTGATCGATGTCCGCCAGAGTTTGAATGAGCAGGGCCTTTTGCATCTGTGCGCTGGCAATCTCCTCGGGGTCGCAAAGGTCGGCCGTCGCCGCCTCAATCAGGAAGTAGGCTTCATGCCAGGCCTCGGCCTCGCCCTTGGGAAACAGCAACAGCACAGCTGCCAAGCGAATATGGATTCGCGCCAGCGCCACTGCCGAAAGCTCAGTCAGTTTTGCCGCCTGTCGTAATAATTCAGCGCTGTATTTCAAGCCCTCACCACTGCCATCCTTGCGCTGTATCTCGCCGGCCATATCACAGAGTAATGTCGCGCGCTGTGATGACGACAGGCTTGCGTCTGCAGCCATCTCAAGCGCCGTTTGGTAGGCGCTGCGGCTGCGGTTGACGCGGCTGTTAATGCGCGGCAGCAATTGCAAAAACAGTTGCTCGCTTACACGCTCAGCGGCGTCGGCCACGGCTTCGCTAAGCGACAAACCCAAGGCGGTGGAGGCCGCTTCAATGAGAATAACGCGAATATTCTCCGGAAAGGCCTCGGCATAGATTTTCTTGCCGGCATAAATCGCGTGTTGCCACTTGAACTCGTGCGTATTGTTAACCGGGTCTTCACTGATATTCAGCGACTCTACGGGTAGTTCAAAGATCGCGCCCGCCGCGCTGCCGCTGAGGCAGGCGTCGACAATAATCAGCTCGCTACTACCGCGGGCCCGGTACATAACATCCATCCCGCCCGTGCCGGCGTCGAAGATATGAATATTGGGGGCGTTGTAATGTTTGAGTCGTGCGGCGAGCATTTGCGTGACTACCGAGCCAACGCCATCGTCACCGCGATTGCGATTGCCACAGCCGATGACCGTCAGCTTCTCCATACTAGGTCACCTGAAAGCGCGCCAGTTCGGCGCCGGTATTGGCATCGTGGGCGTGTACTGTACACACCATGCAAGAGTCAAATGATCGCGCAACGTGGCCGACCTCTACAGGGTCTTGCGGATTGGCAATGGGCGTGCCGATCAGGGCATGCTCCATTGGTCCCCTTACCCCGTCGCCATCCCGGGGGCCAAGGTTCCAAGTGGTCGGCGCGACCATCTGATAATTATGAATACGCCCGTTTTTAACCTCAATCCAGTGGGCGAGGGCGCCGCGCGCCGCCTCCGTGGCCCCAAAGCCCCGGCCATCTTTTTCAACGGGTTTGATATACCAGGGTTCATCCAGGCGAAACGCTTGTAGGCAGTACTGGGCCTGATTGTAGAGCTTCACCAGGTCGTGCATGCGGGCGAAATGTCTCAGTAGCACGCTGGCGCCACCCAGTGATTTCATCATATCTCTGATCAGTGGATCGTGAACTTGAAAGTCGGCACCGCGTTTACTGGCCACCAAATTGCGCGCCAGGCCGCCCGTTTCTAAGCGTCCCATCTCGCTGTGTAGGACCGCGGTACTCCAGGAATATTTATGCTCATGATCAACCTCATTGTGATACGCGGGGCGGGTGTCACGCGAGAAGGGGTGTACACTTTGCTCGCCTTCGTCGTACCACGAGCGGTTGGTGTCCTCTCTGACTGCGGACTCAAACATGGCTGAATGCTCATCTCGCTGGAAGTCGTATATACCGTTTTGCATACGCATTGCTGCGTTGCGGCCGCCAATACTGGGTTGTTGGTATAAATCTTCGTGGGGCAGGTAACCCCAGCTCATGTAGCGTTCCAGCCCCTTGCCATAGGCGGCTAAGCCAATGTCACTGCCCATCCGCCAGTAAAGCCCCAGGTCAGACTGGGCATGGGCGGGCGATTCATCGAGCCAGGCCATGAAGTCATCATAACTACGAATCTCGCCGTAGCGCTCCAGGCTGCAACCTAGCCATATTGGCTCCAGCCACTCCCGTCGGAAATACTCTAAAATGGCCCGCGCGCGCGTGACATCAGTCAAGGTCGGGGCACACATCACGCCGCCGGGCACCATATAACTAGAGTGCGGCCACTGGCCGCCGAACAGCGCATAAATTTCTACCGGGCGTCCGGATATCGCAATGCCCTTTTCATAGTGGCGCCCGCGATAAACCGCCCAGCGATCAACCGCCTCAGCGTAGAATGGGTTTTTTCGGTATTTTTCGTTGGTGAAATCGATCTGAAAAAGACCGTAATGGTGGCGCACAAAGCTTTGCAGACTTTCGGCAATTTGCCCGAGGTTGCGCGCCAGAATCGCGTTCCTAGGCACGCTGGTTTGCCAGGCAGTATCCAGCGCCCAAGCCGCGCAGGTTAAGTGCGAGGCGCCGCAAATACCACAGGCTCGCGGTGTAACGATCAGGCCCGCCTGAGGGTCCTTGTCTCGTAAAATCACCTCCAAGCCCCTAAACAATTCGGCGGTTGTCCAGGCGTCAACGACTAGACCATCTTTAATATCCACCCGCACATCGAGATCGCCCTCCACACGCCCGACCGGTGAAATGTCTAATCGCTGTATTTCCGACATATGCACTAAACCCCTGTCTAGATGTTAAAAATGTCGTCCTCTGCCCACTGTGGACTCGCCTGTTTCGCCGCGGCGGTCAACTTCATATAACCGGCCTTGCTCAAGCCGGTAGGTAGATCTTTCGGAAATCCCATCACCGTCTGGCTTTTAAAAACCGTGCCGGGCTGTAAATCAAAAAAGGGAAACTCGGGCTCGGTACAGCCGATACAGGGCATGCCCGCCCGCGTTTTCGACGACTGGCGGTTCCACAAGATACGGTTGCAAGAAGAGCGGGTCATCGGGCCACGACAGCCCAGGTCGTAGAACAAGCAACCTTTTCGCTGACCAAATTCAGTGGCGGCAACCTTATAGGCAAAGTGCATATTTCGTGTGCAGCCGGTCTGGGTAAAACTACTGAAAAAGGTTTTTGGCCGATTCAGCTCGTCAAGGCTGATATCCTTTACTCGGCCAGTGGCAATGGCGACCAGAATTTGGCTAATCCAGTCGGGGTGGGCAGGGCAGCCGGAGATATTGATGACCGGAAAATTGGCTTGGCTGCGAAAATCAATTCCAAGGGCGCCACCATGCTGCTTTTTGAGAAATTGCAGGCCCTCCGAGTCCGTCGGGTTTGGGGCCATTGCCGGAATACCGCCCCAGCTCGCGCAATCCCCTACAGCGACGACGAAATCGGCAACATCGGCCAAATCATTCACCCAGTCTTTCATCGGTCTACCGGCAAAGCGGTTCCAACGGCCTGTGCCATCGGGAGCGTTAATAACCGTGCCTTCAAAGACAAAAATATCGAGCTTTATTTTTCCTTCGATGCAATCGCGCAGAATCCCTTTAACGGCGTCGCCCAGTTCCATGCCCAGCGACGGGTGCCACAGAATATTGATGCCAAAGTCAGTGACCAGATCGCAGACGCTCGGGGCCTCGGCGTTCAAAAAAGACATCGTGTTGCCTGAGCACGCACCGCCTTGTAGCCACAGTAAGTTTGCCATATCGCACCCTGTACCTAATGGATGATCACCATTCTAATCTTGCGCCTTCGGTGGTGGTGTAGGGGCTGAAGGAAGGCTGATTGTGAAGCAGCTTCCTTTGCCAATTTCGCTTTCTACGCTGATCGTGCCGTGCATGGCCTGTGTCACGATATTATAGACGATGTTCAGGCCCAGCCCGGTTCCCCCCTTGGCGCGCCGGGTTGTAAAGAAGGGATCAAACACTTTGCCGAGGTGCTCGGGGGCGATGCCGGCACCCTTGTCTGTCACCGTAATGATGGTCCGGTTATTTTTTTGGCAAACAGCAATAGCGATGACACCGCCTTTGACCGCATAACCGTGCAGACAGGCGTTTAACACCAGGTTGCTGATAATCTGGTAAAAGGCACCGGGGTTCAGCGTTAGGAAAAATCGGCCCTCCGCCGAAATATCTACAGTGGCATGGTGCTTCTTCAACTCCGGCTGTAGGCTTAGAACAACTTCTTGCAGGTAATCCACAACATTAATTTCCCGCAACTCATCGGTAGCTTGATCAACCGCTACTTTCTTGAAACTGCTGATCAGCTTAGCGGCGCGCTCCAGGTTGCGAAAAATCAGCTCTGAGGTTTTATTGATGTCTTCGATGGCGTCGTCTAGCTCAGAGCGCCTTAAGGTATTGTTGTGGAGAGCCGCATCAAGTGCGGTGGAAATCGCCGACAAATGCGAGGAGGCCGTTACCCCGATGCCAATTGGCGTGTTTATTTCGTGGGCTAAACCGGCCACCAGGCCGCCAAGAGACGCCATTTTTTCTGATTCCACCAGTTGCTGCTGCATCTCTTTGAGGCGATCAATACTGGCGGTAAGATTGTCGTTTGCGACTTTAACCAGCTTATATTGATCTTTTAACTCGGCTTCGCGCTCCTTCGCCTCGGTAATATCTGCGATCACCCCAACAAAGGAGGGTTTTTCTCCTTTTGACAATTCTGCCACCGCAAGAGACATGGGGAAGACACTGCCATCTTTGCGGCGGCCGACGACTTCTCGACCAATACCGATGACTTTGGCCTTGCCGGTCAGTGCATAATTGCGCAGATAGCCATCGTGTTCACTGTGATAGGGCTCGGGCATTAAGACATTCACATTGCAACCAATCACTTCATGCGCTCGATACTGGAACATGCGCTCGGCAGCGGGATTGAAGGTCTCGATAATGCCGCCG
>NZ_JBFIGO010000058.1:0-17604 GCF_041602295.1 Spongiibacter sp.
CTGCAGCCCGGTAGCGCCGGTTTGGAGATGGCGGCGATGGAGGTTACCAACTACGAGCCGCAGTACCGGCTGAGCCTCGATAATGTCGAGGTGAGTGCCGATAACATTATTGCCAGCGGTGATGCGGCGCGCGCGCTGTTGAAGAGTTTGGCAGAGCACACCACGGCGGCGTTGTGCGCGCATCAGTTGGGTGCCAGTGACAAGGCGATGCGGATGACGGCGTCGTATACCGCCGAGCGCCAGCAGTTTGGTGTGCCGATTGCCACGTTTCAGGCGGTCGGGCATCGCGCGGCCAACTGCTTTATCGACGTTGAGTGCCTGCGCTTGAATAGCTATCAGGCCATCAGTCGCCTCGACGACGGTGTCGAGGCCAGTGTCGAAGTGCAGATCGCCAAGATCTGGGCGGGTGATGTCGGCCACCGGGTAAGCTATGCCGCCCAGCATTTGCACGGCGGCACTGGAATCGATCGCGACTACCCGCTGTGGCGCTACTGCACCTGGCTGCGTCACAACGAGATGATGTTGGGGGGGGCTGCGCGCAACTTGGCGGCGCTGGGCAAAAAAATCGCTGCCGGGCAGGCCTTCTGCGCGTAATCGCGGCTTGTTGGCGGTGGGCTGCTATTGCGGCGTCTAGGTGTTAGCATTCTTGGAAAGAGGCTTGGAAAGGAATGGCTTATGTCTAAGAGTGTCGCAAGGGTTTGCGCAATGTTTCCTGCTGCGGTGTTGCTGGCGGGGCTGTTGGTTTCCGCCTGTGCCGAGCATGAGCGGGCGCCTACGGCTGCTAGGCAGAGTGGAGTCATCCAGAGCCAGGTGGGTTTTGTCGACGTGGTTTCAGGGGCGCGTGTTGATGCTGTGGAAACTGTGCCGGGAATGAATGAATACCGGGTGTTGGTGTCGCTGCCGGCGCGCGATAATGAGCCGCCGACGGAGATTGAAGAGGTACTGGTCACCGCGCCACGTATCGACAATGAGCCGCCGTTGTTTGAACCTCGCTACGAGTTCGTTAAAGACTACGCAGCGGATCGCTACGGTTTTTACATCTACCTCGGAAAACAAAAGAACATACCCTTTCGCCTGTATTTCAAAGATCACTCGGCAGGCAGCATTCAAAATACTCAGCCCTGAAGAATGGAAAAAAACGCCCCACGGGGCGTTTTTTTTGCCTGGAATATGGCGCCGCTTATTTTTCGAACACCGTGGCCACTTGCCGGCTGAACATCGCGGCTTTACCGCTGGGCGTCCAGATGGTGGCGTGGTTGCTGAAATAGCCGTGACTGCCTGCCTGGCTGCGATAGTCTAGGTACCACCAGCCATCGATGGCTTCTGCGGCGTCGACGGCCTCGGGAAATTCCAGATACCAGCTAAGCGAACTGCCTACGCCGGGTGGCTGGATCATATTGAGGCCTGGCATCGGCGGGGCGTCGGCCAGTGCAATCAAGGCACTTTCGGTCATCGGTGTCGGTTCGGCAAAACGCAACCACATGGCAAAGTCGGGGTGGTCGCCACCCGACAGGGGAAGGTGGCCGCCTGCCAGTAACATCTCAAAGTGCTGAGTGAATGCGGGCGTTAAGCCCTCTACCGATGGCAGTTTCAAGCAGTCCTGGGGCGCTTTAATAGCGGCGGGGCGCGGAGGGCTGTCGACGGCAATACGCGATGTGCGATCTTTGCCGTAGGCGGCGTTCACGGCAACCGCCACGTCGCCGTTGCAAACTAACTCACCTTGCATATGGCTCACCGAGCCGCCGTCGCGCAGGCTGCGCAGCTGTAACTGGTGGTGGCCGGCGGGAGCGGGGCCGACAAAGCTGACGGACAGTGCGCGCAGGCGGCGTTCCGGCGCCACCTGCTGGCGCATTGCCTGGGCAACGAGGGCACTGCTCAAGCCGCCGAAGGCGGTGCGACCCTGTAGCCAGGACTCGCTGATCGTGGCGTTGTAGCGGCCCGGGGCGACGCTGCTTTGCACTGAGGCCAGTAGGTCGGTAAATGCGCTCATGGGAGAGTTCCTGTGTTGGTGTCGGCCTAGTATAAGGCTATGTGTTCAGTGCTAACAATGGCGGTGTTTGCTCCGCGGTTTTTACAGTGTTGCAACGGACTTGATGCCTGGGGGCATAGCGCTTATTGTCGAGTGCAGGCTGACAGCGAGGTTGGCCTGCGGATAACGATAAAAAAATCTAAGGAGTAGCCGACGTGCAGCACCCCCAATACCACGCGCGAAACACCCCCGAGAAAGCGGCCTGTGTTATTGCGAATACAGGTGAAACCCTGAGTTATGCCGAACTTGACGCGGCATCCAATCAGCTCGCGCAGCTGTTTTATTCGCTCGGCCTGCGGCCTGGTGACCATATTGCCTATCAGATGGAAAATAGTGCCTGCTTCCTGCAAATTGCCTGGGCGGCGCAGCGCAGTGGTCTGATTTTTACGCCCCTGCACAGCCATCTGCGCCCGGCTGAGGTGGCCTATATATTGGCTAACTCCGGTGCCCAGCTGTTTATTTGCTCCCCTCGGTTTCTCGAGACGGCGCAACAGCTCAATCGCCAGACACTGGGCGTGCGGCATTGGTTCGTCAGCAGTGGTGACGCCGACGGTTTTGCCAACTTGGCCCGAGAGATGGCGGCCCAGCCCAGCCGGCCACTGGCCGAGCAATGTACCGGTGTGGCGATGCTCTACTCTTCCGGTACCACGGGTCAGCCCAAGGGTATTAAGCCGAGCCTGCCGGAGCAGGCCTTCGACGAGCTGCCGGCAATTATGTTGGGTATTGCCGGGTTTCTGGGGATAGGGAGTGAGTCGGTGTATTTGACCCCGGCGCCGCTGTATCACGCTGCGCCGATGCACAGTGTGATGGCGGCAATGGCACTGGGTGCAACCGTGGTGATTATGGACGGTTTTGATGCTGAGTTGTCGCTGGCGGCGATTGAGAAATACCGGGTGGACTGCAGTCAGTGGGTGCCGATTATGTTTATCCGCCTGTTAAAGTTATCGGCACAATTGCGCAGCAAATACGATATCAGCTCGCTGCAATTTGCCACCCATGCGGCGGCGCCCTGCCCAGAATCGGTAAAACGGCAAATGATCGACTGGTGGGGGCCGATTATTAACGAGTACTACGCGGCGAGCGAGGGCATAGGGATGACCGCCATCGACAGCGCCCAGTGGTTGGCGCACCCCGGCTCGGTGGGTAAGCCACTAATGGGTGAAGTACATATTGTCGGTGATGACGGCGAGGAACTGCCGGTGGGCGAAACGGGCACGATTTATTTTTCGGGTTTCGGGGATTTTGAATATCACAATGAGCCGGATAAGACCGCAGGGGCCCACCACCCCAGAGGTTGGGCGACAGTGGGGGATATGGGCTATGTTGATGAGGAAGGCTTTTTATACCTCGCTGATCGGCGTGATTTCATGATTATTTCCGGCGGGGTGAATATTTATCCGCAGGAAGTGGAAAATGTATTGATTGCCCACCCAGAGGTGGCGGACGTGGCGGTGTTTGGCCTTCCCGACGAAGAGTTTGGTCAAACTGTGGTGGCGGTCGTTCAGGCTGAAGTCGGTGTGGCGGCGGATGATTTGCTGGTACAGCGATTGCAACGGTGGTGTCGCGACGCCATATCGCCAGTGAAATGCCCGCGACAGTTTTTCTTTGAGGCTCAGTTGCCGCGCAAGGACAACGGCAAAATGTACAAAAAGCCTTTGCAGGAAAAGTACCGGCAACAGGCCCTTGTCGGTTGAGTCCTATACGTAGAAGCGGCAATAGTGATCAGTGTCACATTATCCTAACGTTAGTGGTATAGGGCGTATAGGGCGTATAGGGCGTATAGGGTATAGGACAGGGCCATAGGGAATTCTGGCTAGCAAACGATATAAAAAGGGATAACAGCGAATGCGTGCGAAATTGCAACAGGGCATCTTGTTCGGCCTCTTGTCATCGTCTGTGGTGGCCACTGCCTCGGGTATGCAACTTGCCTCTCTGGATTCTCTGGCCGAACTGAGCCTTGAGGATTTGATGAATATTCAGGTGGTGTCGGTATCGCGGCGCGCCGAGCCCCTGCGCGATTCGGCGGCGGCGGTATTTGTGCTCAGTGGCGAGGATATTCGTCGCAGTGGCGTGCGCAGTCTTGCCGAGGCCCTGAGGCTGATTCCCGGCTTGCAGGTGGCCCGGGTCGATTCCCACAGCTGGGCAATTACCGCGCGGGGCATTAACAGCACTCTGGCGGACAAGCTCGAGGTGCTGATGGACGGCCGCAGCCTTTACACCCCGTTGTTTTCCGGGGTGTTTTGGGAAAACCAAGACACGGTGCTGAAGGATATTGAGCGGATAGAAGTGATCCGCGGCCCGGGCGCGGCGCTGTGGGGCGCCAATGCGGTTAATGGTGTCGTGAATATTGTCACCCGATCGGCCGCCGATACCTTGGGTGGTCATCAGACGCTGGGTGCCGGGGGGGAGTACGAGGCCTTTGGCGAGCTGCGTTATGGGGCAAAAATTGGCGAGCAGGGTTACTACCGGGTCTATGGCAAGGGACAGTGGTACGACGAGCAGCGCGCGCGCGATGGTGGCGGCAGTGGCGATGACTGGAGTCACCGCCAGGCCGGTTTTCGCGCGGATGTCACACTTGGTGATCGGCAAAATCTAACGGTTCAGGGGGATGTATACCGCGGCAATATCAGTGCTGAGGGGGTGGATAAAGAGGAGTCTCGCAGCGGTGAAAATGTCATTCTGCGCTTCAGGCAGGATCACAGCGAGCACGCCGATACAGATTGGCAGCTGGTGTATGACCGCAGCCAGTTTAACAATCAGGTGACTTTCGCCGAAGAGAGGCAGTGGCTTGATTTTGAGCTGAAGCATCATCGCCGCCTGGGGGATAGGCAGGAAATTGTGGTTGGCGGCGGCTTTCGTTTAAGCCGTGATGATATCGCTATTGTCGACCCGCAAACGCTGGACTTTATTCCCCGCAGCCGCAGAGACGAGACTTATGACCTGTTCTTGCAGGATCAGATCGATTTTCTGGAGAGCCGCCTGCGCCTGACACTGGGGGCCAAGCTGGAACATAACGATTACAGCGGGAGTGAGTTTCAACCCAGTATTCGCGCGCGTTACAAAATTGATGAAGACAGTACGGTCTGGGGGGCGCTCTCGCGGGCGGTGCGTATTCCCAATCGCCTGGATGAAGACCTTGTGGTGTTTTCGGGGGTACTGCGAGGAAACCGCGATTTTGATTCGGAGAGGCTGTATGCCACGGAATTGGGTTATCGCAAGCAGTTCAGTGAGACTTTTTCCGTCGATTTGGCGCTGTTCTACAACGAATATGACCGGCTGCGCGGCCTGACTGATAATCTCGCCGCGCCGCAGTCGCTGCCAGTATTGATCGACAACCTTGGTGCTGGGCGCAGCCACGGCGCTGAATTAAGCAGTCATTGGCAGTGGCAGTCCAATATCAAGTGGTTGCTGAGCTATCGCTATTTTGATCTGGATATAAAGGCCGATGCCGATAGCCGTGACCAGACGATTGCCGATGCCAATGCCAATGACCCCAGCCATCAGCTGAAGGCGCGTTTGGATTGGGATATTAGCGAACACTGGGCGCTGTTTGTTGCCGCCCGCTGGGTCGGTGAGCTTAAGGACCAGAATGTCGATGCCTATGCCGCCGTGGATGCCAACGTGATGTGGCAGCTCAGCGACCAATTGGAGGTGTCGCTGCGCGCCAGTAACTTGACCGATGATGCGCATCCTGAGTTTGGGCAGGATGCGGAAATTCGGCGCAGCGTTCACGCCCAGCTGACGTGGACTTTTTAATGAACAATAGGACGCGCCTAATAGGCCTGCTGAGCGGTTTGGGGGGGGTGTTGCTCAGTGCATTGCTGAGCCAGTCAGTGCTCGCCCAGGATTTAGAAAAACGTGTTAAGGCCGCCTATATATTTAATTTTACCCGCTTTATTGACTGGCCGGACAGCGCCTTTGCCAGCGCAGACAGCCCCCTGGTGGTGTGTGTGGCCAGTGATCGTGAAATTGCCGTCACCTTGAACAGTTTGCTTGCGGGCAAACAGAAAAGTGGCCGGCCGTTGCTCAGTTCTTTGGTCTTGCGAGCTGAGGATGCTGAGGGCTGTCATGTGCTGTATATCGCCGCAGATGGCGAGCAGGAGCAGCGGCGCTGGTTACGGGTACCGGGTAACCGCCATACACTGACTATTGCCGATAACGCCACTTTTCTTGAGCGCGGCGGGGTGGTGGGCTTTGCCCTTGTCGACGGTAAGCTGCGCTTTGATATCAGCCAGCCGCATGCGCAGGGTGCCGGGCTGAAGATTAGCTCTAAACTCTTAAACTTGGCGCGCAGGGTCCATCGCACGGCGACGGATATAGACCTGTGACGTTCCGAGATCTCCCTATTCAACGAAAAATTCTGTTGTCGATTGTCGGCACCGTGACGGTGGTGTTGCTGGTCATTGAGTCGGTGTTTGTGTTCTACAACTGGTTTAGTGTGAGAGATGCCCTGTCTCGCAACCTCGTTGCCGTCGCCGAGGTGTTTTCACTGAATACCACTGCGGCGCTGAGCTTTGCCGATGCGGCGGCCGCCGAGGAGGTGCTGTCGTCATTGCGCGGCATGCCGCAGATCGGCCGCGCCTGCCTGTATCAGGGGGGGAGCGACGATGCGCCGCTGTTTGCCAGCTTTGTGCGCGACGCTGACAGCTTGCCCTGTGCTGCCGAGGGATTAAAGCGCAGTACCTCGACGCTGGATACTCTTATCGTTGCTAAAGATGTCTGGTTGGGCAATGACAAGCTGGGACATTTCGTGATCGAGCGTGAACTTAGCGATCTCTGGCAAACCACGAGAGTGGATAGCTTGTTGCTGTTGGCCATGCTCGGGCTGAGCGTGGTAGTGGCGGTGTTGATCTCCAGTCGCCTGCAGAGCATTATTGCGGCGCCGATTCTCGGGCTGTTGGACACCATACGGCGCGTTTCCCTGTCTAGCGACTATTCGCTGCGGGCCCAGCGCAGTGGTAACGACGAGGTCGGGGAGCTGATTGACGGCTTTAACGTCATGCTGTCGCATATAGCCTCCCGCGATTTTGCCTTGGAGCAGGCCCAGGAGGAGTTGAAGCTGCGCATACAGCAGGCCGATGTGGCCAACGAGGAATTGCGGCGCGCGCTGGATGACCTCAATCGAACACAGCAGCAGTTGGTAGACACGGAGAAGATGGCGGCTCTCGGTGGCTTGGTTGCCGGCGTGGCGCACGAGGTAAATACCCCGGTGGGGGTGAGCGTGACCGCTGCGTCCACGCTGCGAGCCGAGAGCTTAACTGCGGAAAAAGCCTATAGCGACGGCCAACTAACCAATACCGAACTCAAGCACTACTTCGAGCACTGCATGCAGTCCACCGAAATCATCCTGAATAATCTGCAGCGCGCGGCAGATCTGGTGCATAGCTTTAAGCAGGTGGCGGTAGACCAGACCAGTTTCGAAAGGCGAGAGTTCTGCCTTAAAAGCTATTTTGACGAGACGCTGCTCAGTTTGCGGCCAAACTTTAAAAAAACCCGCGTGCAGGTGGAAATCGACTGTGATTCGTCTATTCAGGTTAACTCTGTGCCGGGGGCGATTTCCCAGATATTTACCAACCTGCTGATGAATTCGCTGCTGCACGGCTACGATGAGGGGGAAGAGGGAATCATCCGTGTTGAGGTGTCCGAACAGGAGCGCCAGATCGTTATACGCTATAGCGATGATGGTCACGGTATGGAAGACGCGGTGCGGCGAAAAATATTTGAGCCCTTTTTTACCACTCGGCGCGGTGTCGGGGGCAGTGGTTTAGGCATGCATATTGTTTACAACTTGGTGACCCAACAACTTAAAGGGAAAATACAGGTGAACTCCGTTTTGGGCGAGGGCACTGAGGTCGTGATTAGCTTTCCTTCAGGGCGCTGACCTGCACAAAGCGGGTTTAGTCGTCGAGGCTCAGCCATTGACTCAGTGACTGAGCCAGTTGTTCGATGTAGTCGATGTCAGCGTGGTTAAAGGCCTCGTGCTGCTGCAGTAGATTGGAAAAATTAACGGTTCCCCACACAATGCCATGTCGGCGGATGATGGTGCTGATATAAGCTTGCAGAGGCAGGCTCTGGTAGAGCGGGTGGCGTTGCATTGCCAGCAGGCCTGAATCGCCACTCAGCGCCACGGTGCGCTCCTGTTCGATGACGGTGCGGCACCAGGTGTCATTGAGGGGGAAGACGTCGCCGTGTTTAAACGCGCCGTCGCACCCGACACTTTCCACGACATAGTATTGCTCGCCGACAACATGGCTGATAATGCCCGTGTTCAGCTGCAGTCTTGCGCAGCCCTGTTGCAGGCTGCGGTAGAAAAATGCGTCGTTGGGCAGTACTGGGCTGGGTTGTTGGGGCATTGCCGGCGCTCCAATTGATGGGTCAAAAGCGGTAGTTAACGGCGATTAGGGCGATCGGGAGTAGGTTCAGCTCTTCCAGCTCGCGCTCCACTTCACGTTTTTCTTCGTTGATTTCAGCGCGGCACTGGGCATTGTCGTTGCAGCTGCCGGTCGAGCGCATGTCGACATTGACGTCACTCAGGTAGGCGACGCCGAGGTCGGCGCTGACATACCAGCCCTTGCCGGTGGCGCGTGACCAGCCGATACCCAGATAGGGGTTGATCGGCTCGAAGTCAATATTGGTGATGATGTCGCCGAGCACGGCGGGGGCAAAGCGGCTGTTGCCAAACTCACAGTTGGTAAAGAGCGGGATTGGCGAGTTTTCTTCACAGCGGGTAATGATTTTGGCTTTGCTGTTGTTAACCAAGATGCCGCTGCTCAGGCGAAACCAGCCACCCCAGGGGTGCCAGTCGTGAAACAGGTAGCCATTGCGAAGCTCTATATCGCTCTTGTAGCTCAGCTCGTCACCTTCTACACCGTTGTTATTGTCACCCTCAACGTCTATTTCAAAATCGCCGTACAGTGCGCCGATACGAATGGCTCGTTTCGGGGAAAAACTGTAAGCGATTTCGGCGCCGGCACCGAAGCTCGATACGTGTAAGCGCAGCGAGGTGTCGGCTTGGGTGATTGGTGTGATGGCGAGTAGCAATAGTAAATAATGGCGCAGTACGGTCATGGTATTTCTCTATTTAGAATGGTCTGCTTAGTTGCCACCCATACGGGTGGTGCTGCTTTTAGCCACACTGGGCTAGGCTGTAGCGATAGCGCAATTTAATAAAAAATAGTTTTGAAATCACAGGATAGTCAACATGTTGCTGAGAGACAAAGTGGTGATTGTGTCGGGAATCGGCCCGGGGCTGGGGCAGGAGCTGGCGCTGGAGGCAGCGCGCCAGGGTGCTAAGGTGGCGATGTGCGCCCGCACCGCCAGTAAACTCGATGATGCCGAAAAGCTGATTCGCGACGCCGGTCTTGGCAACGAACTGCTGAAAGTGCCCACCGATATCAGTGATCGTGAGCAATGTGCTGCGCTGGTGGCGGCGACGGTTGAACACTTTGGCCGTATTGACGTGTTGTTGAATAGCGCATACAACCCCGGCAGTTTTGGGCCGATTGCCGAAGCGGATTTGGACAGCTGGCGCGAGGCGATGAATGTTAACTTTTTTGGCACTATGGGGCTGACCTTAGAGGTTGTGCCACATATGCGACAACAGGGTGGCGGCGCCATTGTGATGATTAATACCATGGTAACCCGCAAGCCGATGCCGACTCAGGGGGGCTACGGCGCGTCGAAGGCCGCTCTAGCCAGTGCGACATCGCATTTGGCGCTGGAGTTAGGGCCGGATAATATCCGCGTTAACTCCGCCTATATGGGCTGGATGTGGGGGCCGTCGGTGGAGGGGTATTTCAAAATGGCTGAAGAGGCCGGCGGCCCCAGTGTTGCCGAGCAGAAAGCGGCGGTGGCGGCGAATATTCCTCTGCGCTGTATTCCCGATGATGCCGATTGTGCAAAGGCGGCGATATTCCTCGGGTCTGATTATTCCTGTGCGCTGACCGGCGCGGCACTGGACGTGAATGGCGGTGAGTTTTTACCCCATTGACCTTGAGTAGATGAATTCAGCGCGGCCAGCGCTTAGAATCGGGGCTATTGCATTACAACGGCCCCGGTTTACTATGTCCGACCTCTCAGTTTCACCGCGAATGGATGCGCTGCTCTATGCGCTCTATAGTGGTACTTTAGAAACGCCACCCTGGCAGGGTTTTCTCGATCAACTGCGCGATTTGATGGGGGGAAACTATGCGACCTTGTTACTGCGGCCGCCCAATGAGCATGAGCCGGGGGTGGTGCTCAATGCCTTGGTCGTGTCGCCGGAGATTTACCGTGCCTATAACGAAACCTATTTTGCTCTCGATCCGTTTGTAAACCTGCCGGACGGTGAGGTGGTGACCGTTGCCGAATACATGTCCGCAGAGGAATTTGAGAGCAGCGAGTACTACCGAAACTATATAGAGCCGAGCAATATTCGACATATTCTCGGTGCGGATTTGTGGCAGGGTGAGCGCTTGCTAGGACGGTTGCGGGTGACGCGCCCTGCCAGCCGTGACAATTTCGGTGAGCGCGAGAAAGCACTGTGTAAGTCGCTACTGCGGCATATCAAACAGGCCGTGGAAATCCATTCGCGGTTACGTGAGAGTGAGAGCGAGCGAGCGTTTTACGCCAACACGATCGACAGCTTGTCGGTCGGGGTGCTCACTTTGGACGCGGCGGGCAAGGTGCTGCACAGCAATCCTGTGGCACTGCGGTTGTTGGCGCAGCAGCGCGGTATTGCTATGCAGGGTGTCAGGTTGAGTTTTCGCGATCAGCGAGAACAGCAGGGATTTAAAGAATTACTGGCAGAGGTGATCGACGCCCATCACCGCCGGGAGGCGGGATGTGTACGGGCTTTTCGGCTGGCGGATGCCCACAGTTTGAGCGGCTTGAGCTTGCTGCTGAGGCCTTTGCCGCACAGTGATCACGGCAGCGATCAGCGCCCTGCGGTGGCGGTGTTTGTCAGTGACCCAATGGCCCCCAGACAGGCGCCCAGCGATGTTTTGATCGAGTTGTTTGGCCTAACGCCGGCGGAGTCTAAGTTGGCCATTCGTCTGGTCAACGGTCAGAGCCTGGATGAAGCCTCGGAGAGCTTGAATATTTCCCGCAATACCGCTAAATCCCACCTCAGTTCGGTGTTTTCCAAAACGGGAGTGGCGCGGCAAACACAGTTAATTCAACTGATTTTGAACAGCGTGGTGACGCTGGCCGGAGCGCCGGCCAGCGATAGTTAGGCCGCCGTATATTTTCCCTCGAGGCGTTTTTCGTGGTCTTGCTGCGGTGTGCTCAACGGCGCGTTCGAAGGCCCCCGACTTTGCTGAGTCGCTAACGGCAATGCCGGGGATATCGCCTGCTGCAGGGATTCCCTAGCTTTTAGCGGCCGCGGCAGATTTCGCTGGCGCTTTCTTGGCTGCTGCTTTCTTGGCCGGCGCTTTTTTTAGCCGGAGCCTTCTTGGCGGCGGCTTTCTTAGCCGGGGCTTTTTTCGCGGCAGCTTTCTTCGCAGGGGCTTTCTTCGCCGGAGGGTTCTTTTTGTCGAATTCGCGGGCGGCATCGCGGGCGGCTTTGGCCAGTGCTTTCGCGCGCTGGTAGTCGGCTTTTAAATCTTGCATGTGTTCACGGGCGACCATGACGACGGCTTTGGCATCGATCTCCAACTCGCGGGCAGATTCCAGCGCGTTGTGGGCGCGGTCCATTTGGCGCTGAATGCGGGCGTCCATATTTTTCTTGGCTTTTTGTTGCAGCTCGCGCAATTTGTCCTGCTCTTGGCGAATTTTCGCACGTGCCTTTTCCGTTTGTGCTTTGGCGCGTTCCAGCGCTTTATCGGCATCGGAAATTAGCCGGTCGCGCAGCTTTTCCACTTTTCCTTCCAGGGATTCTATCTCTCGATTAATCAGTGCCACAGGGTCGATTTTTTGCTTAGCCATGCTATCTGACTCCGTCATTATTTGTGGTGGGTCGCGAGCAGGAATTCTGTTCGTTGGCTTAACATAGCAAATTTCCTGATAATGAACAGATGAAAGGCGATAATGAGTGAACAAATTATGAACAAATCTGAGAGCGATGCCATTGAAGCGGCGGTTTTTCGTCGTCTGTTGGCACACCTGGACAGTCGCAAGGACGTGCAGAATATTGATTTGATGAACCTCGCAGGTTTTTGTCGCAACTGTCTGTCGAAGTGGTATGTCGCTGCCGCGAGCGAGCGTGGCGAGACTGTCGATTACGAGGCGGCGCGCGAGCGGGTATATGGCATGCCCTATAGCGAGTGGAAGGAAAAGTACCAGGGCGAGGCCAGCGCCGAGGCACTGGCAAAGTTCAACGCGGGTAAATAGCAGCTAGGACTACAGACCGCCGTTGGGAATAAAACGGTTGCGACTGTTGGCGCGAATCCAGCGCAGAGTGTCGACCGATAGTTTTTCACCGCGTTGGCGCAGTACCTTGTTAATCCAGATGGCCGGTGACTCGGCACCGGCTTCCCAGCCACTGATGCGTTCCTCTGCCGCGGTAAAAAAACGGATCAGCGCAATGAGGGCATCGTTGTCGAGTTCGGCAACCGCCTGTTGCCAGGGCTCGGCAGGTAGTCGCATCAGGCTGCTGTAGCGCTGCTGCTCTGCTTCGGTAAAGGGCGCGGGCAGCTGTGCTAAGGCCTCGTCACTACTTAGCGCGATACAGCGCTGCAGCCACTCCGACTCGATAAGGACGACGGCTTTCTCTGATTCTGGAGTCCAATTGCCAATACTCATTACTGCGGGCTTCCTTCTATGTTTTGGCGGTAGGCGTGATTTGTTGGACAGTATACCTGAGTCGCGGGGGGGACAACGAGGCGCTGCTCGCGTAATATCTGTATGTTTATACAGTTGTTGTTCTGCGCTTGTTGGGGGCTGCCAGGTGTCGGCGCACGTATGCGAAAAATTATTCACTGCGATTGCGACTGCTTTTACGCGTCGATAGAAATGCGCGACGACCCAGCATTGCGCGGTCGCCCGCTGGCGATCGGTGGTGCTGCGGCGCAGCGGGGGGTGATCGCCACCTGTAACTACGAAGCTCGTGCCTTTGGTGTGCATTCCGCGCTGCCCACCGCCATCGCCCTGCAGCGCTGCCCACAGTTAATTTTGCTGCCGCCCAATATGACTAAATATCGAGCGGTGGCACTGGCCGTGCGTGAGGTGTTTGCTCGCTATAGTGAGCAGATCGAGCCGCTGTCCTTAGATGAAGCCTATTTAGATGTTAGTGACTCACCACACTTTGGCGGTAGTGCCAGTCGCATTGCCGAGGCGATACGCCAGGACGTGAAGCGGGATATTGGTATCGGTATTTCAGCCGGTGTTGCGCCCAATAAATTTTTGGCCAAGATTGCCAGTGATTGGCGCAAACCCGATGGTCTAACGGTGATTCGCCCCGATCAGGTTGCCGATTTTGTTCGCTCACTGCCGGTTAGCAAGATCCACGGCGTTGGCAAGGTGATGGCGACCAAAATGGCGGCCTTAGGTATCGACAACTGCGAGCAACTGCAGCAGTGGTCGGAATTTGAGTTGGTGGAACATTTTGGCCGCTTTGGTCGCCAGCTCTACGGCTATGCGCGGGGCGATGACCCGCGTCCGGTAAAGGCCGAGCGCCGCCGGAAATCACTGAGTGTGGAGCGCACCTACAGCGAGGACTTAAGCGGGCAGGAGGATGCCGTGGCCGCCCTGCAGCCACTGGTCGTTGAGCTGCAAGCGCGCCTTGCACGACACGGCGACTTGGCGGTGGCCGGCGCCTTTGTGAAGCTAAAGAGTCGAGAGTTTCGGGTGACAACGGTGGAGCAGCGCCAACAGGGTGGCTTGGACCTAAATTGCTACCGGCAGCTACTGGCTGAGGCCTGGTCGCGGCTGCAAAGCCCAGTGCGCTTGATCGGTGTGGGCGTGCGATTTGCTGATGCCGAGCAGGGTGAGCAGTTGTCGCTCTTTTAGCGTATTGCGAGGGGGAGTCGTGCCCAATCAGGCCTCGCCCAGGTGGCGCCCACTGGCTGGAGTACTGGGCAAGCCTTCGGTGCTGTAGGTTGGCAGTGACGGCTGACTTAGCCCCAGTATCGCCATCGCCTGTTGATTGTAGTCGGCCTGGCGGCTGAGCATGGTGCCGATGCGCTCGTTGAGATCGCGACAGCGCTGCAGACACTGGCGGCATGCTTCGGTCATGACAATGGCGGGTTGTTGCGCACGTAAATAGCGTTCTAGGCCTTCTAGACTTTGGCTGGCATCCATCTTTTGTTCGGCCAGCTGTTGCAGCTGAGCTGCCGGTGCGGCGTTTTGCAGGGCCTGTAATTCTTCGCGCAGCAGTGCTTCAAAGCCCTGGCTCTGTTCGAGCAGCTGTTGTTGTAAGTCACTGTTCATCATTAGCGCGGCGCCGTAAGCAGTTCGAGGTCGACAAAGGCTTTGGCGACCTGATCGGCATCGATGCTGAACTCACCGTTGCGGATGGCTGTTTTGATTGCTTCAACCTGTTGGCGATCTACGCCGTCGCTGGCGGCTACTTCTGCTCGGCTGCGCTCGATCAAGTTAGACTCCTGCGGTGTTGTGACAAGGTTGCCGGTGTCGTTGACGCTGACGGCGGCTTTTCCGCTGCTGGCTTGGCTGCTGTTGTCGAGCCTGCGCGGCTGCCCGGAGGGGGTGCCATTAATGCGATCGACCATCTCTCTTCCTCTTTTTACACAATTGCGGCGACGGCTCGCCTTGTTAGGGTTAACGGCGCTATCCGCAAAAACTTTAGCCGTTTTAATGTAGCTGTTTTAATTTAGTAATACCTGCCCGGCACTGTCCACCCGACCTTCCAGCTCTTTACCGGAGCTGAGATTGCGCACGCGAATACGCGCGCCCAGCGCGCCGTCCTGCAGGGCAATACCTTTCATGCTAACGCGAATAGCCCCGCTATTGCTGAGCAGCTTCAGCTGTTGACCTTTACTCACCACATTGCCGGCTTCGAGCATATTGGCGGTGATGACCGCACCCTGGGCGATGCTGCGCCGGCTGCGCAGGCCACCGGCCTGCTTAAGACTGCGTAAATAGCCGTAGCCGAGGCTTGAGACCTCACGCTCCACCCAGCTGATATCCGCCGCTGTGACGGTTTGCCCCGGTGCGATGGGGTGTTTGCTGACCATGACCCGGGCGTAGGCCGCCACGGTAACCGGTAGATAGATTTTCCAGGGTTTGTCACCGCTGCAGCGCACGCCGACGGTGCTGCGCCGACGAATTTCTGCCCCGGGTGACATAAATGCCTGCAGCGGGCGGCTGCAGCGCGGCAGCCTGGTACGGGGGTCCAGCTGGCCGACGTCGATGCGGGTTTTTTGTGACTGCCAGGGGTGGTGCTTGGCGATATAGCTGCGCGCTGCGGCGCTGATACGCGCTGAAGATTCGGTGTCGCCAGCGGCAACGCTAGTGTTGGCGGCGAGCGTGCAGATGAAGGCAATTGCAATATTGCGCCACAGTGTCATCGTCAGTTCCTCCGCAGTGTTGCTATGGGTGCCAAAAATTTGGCGGGCGCCCGGCTCTAGTGAATATTCAGCAAAGGGCGTGCCAGCTATCGGCTCGACTGCTTGAGGGGGTGACAAAGACTTGCCGCTTTGCCGCGGAAAAGCCGGCAAGGGCTTGCCGGAATTCCGGCAATGCTCGCATCGATAATGGCTAATGCATTGAAAAACAAAGGATAAAAAATATGGCACGGCGATTGCGTGGGTTCAGGCAAGACAGGCAGACGACCGCCATTACCGTTTTAGCGGCAGCGCTGCGAAATACTTGAGTGAAAAAGAGAAGAAAAATGGCAATCAGTTTTGACAAGGCGCTAGGGGTACATCAGCAGGCGCTGCTGCTTCGCCAGCAGCGCACTGAATTACTGGCCAGCAATATTGCCAATGCCGATACCCCGGGGTATCAGGCACAGGACATCGACTTCCGCCAGGCCTTGGCCGGTGCGCAAGGTTCGTCGCTGGAGCTGAGTCGCAGCAATGCCGCACATCTAAGTGGTGCCGGCGCCGCGGTCAGCGATGCTGCGGTCGTGAAATATCGGCAGCCGCAACAGCCATCGCTGGATGGCAATACGGTGGACGTCCATGTCGAGCAGGCGGCCTTTGCCGATAACAGCTTGCGTTATCAAGCGACCCTAGACTTTCTCGGCAGTCGCTTCTCTGGCTTGAAATCCGTGTTGCAGGGAGGGCAGTAAGCCATGGCCAATCCCCTTGATATAGCTGCCGCCGCGATGAACGCACAGATGTTGCGACTCAATGCCACGGCTAGCAACCTCGCCAACGCCGACACGGTTGCCGGCAGTGAAGAGACGGCCTATCGCGCCAGGCAGACGGTGTTTGCCACTGTGCTGGACAGCCAGCGCCAGACCGCCGGGGTTGCGGTGACGGGAGTCACCGAGAGCCAGGCGCCGATCCCCAAACGCTATGAGCCGGGCCATCCGCTGGCTGATGCCAGTGGCTATGTCTACGGCTCGAATGTGAACACGGTGGATGAGATGGCCAATATGTTGTCGGCGTCGCGGTCGTTTCAGAATAACGCCGAGGTGTTTTCCACGGTGAAGACCTTGACGCTGCGCGCCCTGCAGCTGGGTAAACAGTAGGAGTTGACCAATGGAACTGCGAAGTCTTGAGCAACTGCAGCAGCAAAACAGTGGCAGCAGTGTAAAGAAAGACCCCTCGTCATTGGGTCAGGACGATTTTATGAAGCTGATGTTGCAGCAGCTGAAGAATCAAGACCCTTTTAAACCGACAGACAATACCGAATTTATCAGTCAGATGGCGCAATTGACCTCGGTGAGCGGTATCAGCGAAATGAATGAAAATTTGTCTGCGCTGACCAGCTCCATGTATGGCGGCCAGCTGCTCGACGCCTCTTCGCTGATTGGCAAGGAGGTTCTGGTGGGCTCTGACATAGTGGCGCTGCCGCCTGAGGGCGAGGTGAGTGGCCAGGTCACGCTGCCGGTGAGCACGCGGGCGGTCGATGTCGAAATACTGGCGCCGACGGGTGAGGTGTTGGGCAAGGTGGCGCTCGGACCCCAGTCCTCGGGGCCCGTCAGCTTTTCCTGGGATGGTCGGGGATTAGACGGTGAGCGCTTGCCAATGGGGAATTATCTGATTCGCGCCCAGTATCTCAACGGCGACAGTGTTGAGGCCTTGCAGACAGAAATTCGCAGCCCGGTGCGCAGCGTCAGCATGCCGCCAGGAGGTGGCAGTCCCACCGTTCAAATTGACGGTGTGGGTAGTGTGGCGATGTCTCAAATAAAGGAAATCAGCTAGACGCTTCGGCGTATTCATTGATCAATTCGCGAGTGATCGCAGCAGGAGTATAACCATGAGCTTTCGTATTGCATTGAGTGGACTGAACGCGGCTTCGGCGCATTTGGATGTTACCGCCCACAATATCGCTAACGTAAATACCACAGGGTTTAAGAGTTCGCGCACCTCATTTGCCGACGTGTACGCGACCTCAAACAACGATGTGACCAAAACGACGCCCGGTGCGGGTGTGCGTTTGAACACGATTGTCCAACAGTTTTCCCAGGGCAATATCGATTTCACTGATAACAACCTGGATTTGGCCATAAGCGGCGAGGGCTTCTTTAC
>NZ_JBFIGO010000059.1:0-17461 GCF_041602295.1 Spongiibacter sp.
ATGCCGGGCTTACAACTCGCTGCCGGGTGTTGGCTTGAGCTGGTGAAACAGCGTCTGAAAATGGCTCTGTACACTTTGCAGGTTGACCTGTGACAGGCCGCTGGAAAAGCCGAACCAGACATACAGGCCGTTGAGGTCGCGAAACATCGGCGGTAAATAATGCGGTGCCTGAATCGTGCCGTCGTCGAGATATTGGTAGAGCACCGGCACATCACCGAGTGACACCTTGCCGACAAATAGCAGCGGCAGAATCTGCGGCACATCTGCGAGAATGGCGCTGCGGATAAAGTTCACCGTTTCCACAAATCCCTTCACATAACTCAGGTCCTTGGTAAAGCAGGCGCCGCCGCCGACCATGCCGCCGCGGAACACCCGCTGGGCAATTTTGTAGCTTTCCTTGGGGCTCAGGCCGTGATCGACAAAGTGGCGGTATACCTCGATAAAGTCAGCCCCTTGCTCGGCCATGTCGATGGCGACCACCCGGTCACTGATTTTGCGCGCCCGGCCAGGGAAGGAACTGAAGGTGAGGGTTTCGATTAACACCGCCAGCCCCTCCTGAAGCGCGGTAATGCGCGGCGAGCCGACACTCAGCCAGCTGGCCCAGGGCTGGCGGCGGCCGTTGAGGGTGGTGCCGACATGCACCCAGCCCTCGTGGACTTCCAATACCTGCAGCTCTAGGCGAGAAAAGCTGGCGTTGCTATTGATCTTGATGCAATCGCCACCGGCGGCGGCGTCGGAGACAATGCCGTCGGTTTCACGAACGCTGAAGGCGCTGTCGTGAAAAAACGGCTGCAGGCGCTCGCGGAGCTGGATGACGGCCTGTTCTGCACTGATGTTTTTCGGGTAGGCGGAGGCCAAGTGGCTGGCAGCCGGCAGTGAAAAAATCTCGCACAGGCGTTTGCCCATGTCGATCAGTGGTGTACTGTCGCCGCGCAAGTGATCGCGCGCCGAGCCGTAAAGCTGGCGGCTGGCGGTCAAAAATTCCGGCCGGCCGCGCTCACTCAGCAGCTTGACGACCAGGCGATATTGCTCGGCGGTTTCCCAGAGGATGGTCCCAAGTGGGTCGTTGTGCCCCAGCACATTGGCGATGCGCTTCTGGAAGTCGCCGAGGCGCTGGTCGGTGGTGGCCGGGTCAAAGTTGAGCGGATTGCGCTGCAGGTATTCTTCGCGCCCGAAGGCTGGCAGTGTCTTGGCACCGCCGGCAAAAAAGGCATTTTCCATTGCCTGTGGCCATTTAATGGCATCGAGGATCAGGATCGGTTTTTGAATGGCGATCAATTCGTCGGACAGGGCGCGCAATGCCGCCCGGTAGTCGTCGTTATCCGGCATAAAAAGCCCTATTTATCGAGTGCTAGCAGGCAGCGCAGGCGCCGCTTACCGAAGCTTGCCATGGCGCTGAACTGGTCCAGCGAAATGGGCACATGGCGGTAATCTGTTTCAGATTGCCAGTCGCTGTCACTGTCGTCCAGTGACAGGCCGCTGGCGCAGTTGCTGTCGGGGTCGTTGATGTACACGGTATCGGCGTCGCTGCGATACACATAGACCCAGTGTGGTGCGCGCTGGCGGTCCAATGCCCAGGTGCTGATCAGGGCGACGATGTGTTGATGCTTGTTCAACAATTCAGTGAGCTGGGCCTTGTCGAGGCTGGCGATGCGGATGTCGGCCTGGTGTTCGCGCAATTGATCCTCAAAGTCGCGGTGCACCACCTCCATCAGTTGACGCTTCTGTACACTTCTTACGCTGTCGATAAACGGAGTGCCGCTGTCGTTGATATACAGGGTGCAGCGGAAGCCGCGGCGCAGCGCGGCAAGCGCCAGGCCGTGGGGTGAGCAGCCGCCGTGACCGCTGCCCATAAAGATGGTGGTGGCCTCGCGCCATATCTGCAGTTCGGCGCGGCGCGACATCGGGCTGCTGGGGTCGATGTCGTGCATGGCCATTAGCAGGCAGGCCGGGCCACAGGTGAACTCGGTGGTCTGGCGGTAGTAGCGCGGTGCATCGCCGGCGGTGCTGGGCGGGGCGCTGCGCAGGCGTTTTTCCATGCGTATGGCGCTGCAGCCGTCGTGGTAGTAATCGCCGACGCGGTCAAAATGGCGGTAGCCACTGCGCCGATAGAGGGCAATGGCCGCACTGTTGTCTTCGCGCACCTCAAGGCGCAGAAACACGCAGCCGCGCTGGCGTGCGCGCTGCTCGCCCTCTGCCAACAGTTGTTGGGCGATGCCGCGACCGCGCAGGGCGGGATCAACGGCCAGCGAATAGAGCCTGGCCAACAGCGTGCCGCGGCGATACAGCAGCAGGGCGTAGCCGCACAGGGCGCCCTGTTCTTCGCAGACGAAGAGCTGGTGGGCACCATCGCGAATAAAGGCCTTGAAGCTGCGCCGTGACAGTCGGTCACCGTCGAAACAGCGCTCTTCAAGGGCGAGCAGGCCCGCCAAATCGCGCTCTTTGGCAGAACGGATTGTCTCGCTCATCGGCCTTGCCATAGGTTCATTTGCGCGATCATGATGTTGACTCGGTGGTGGCGGGCAGCGCTCGCCTATGGACGGATCATACTGCGCATTATTTACTGACCACAATCGAATATTGTCGCTTGTGTGGCTGAATAGTTAGTCGCAGAATGCGGCGATTACTGCGGCGCCGTTGGCGACCGTATTTTGCCCTGTTGGGTGCTGCGCGTGGAGCTATGTGGTCGCATGTCTCGCTTGTATGTGGTGGTTGACGACGTCAAGGATTGGTCACCTTACTATCCCAGTCAGGACGTCATCAGCTTTGACGATTACCTGTCATTGCCGGCAACTGGCGAGCGGGTGAGGGTCGTGAACCTCTGCCGTTCTTATCGCTACTTGGGCACGGGCTATTACTGCTCGCTGTTGGCCGAGGCGCGTGGCCATCACGTGATTCCAGCGATAAAAACCCTGAGTGATCTCGGCCGCAAGTCGCTGTCGTCGATTCAGTGGGAGGGCGTGCAGCCGGCATTGGCGGCGATGAAAAAAGCAGCCGAGGGCGAACAGCGCACGCTGCGCTGTTGGTTCGGTGAGGCCTTGGCCGATGAGCAGGCGGCATTGGCGAAGTCGGTATTTGCCCACTTTCCCTGTCCAATATTGGAAATCTCGCTGGTTTATCGCGGCCGCTGGCGGCTGGATAAGTTGCAGGCGGTGTCGCCGCGTTCGCTCAAGACGGCGGATGAGCAGGAGGCCTTTGCCAATAGTTTTGAGCGCTTCAGTCGCAAGCTGTGGCGCAAGCCGCCGGCGCGCAAAAGTTTTCGCTACGACTTGGCCATTTTGGTCGACCCCGAGGAAGACATGGCACCCAGCGACGGTGTCGCGCTGCGCAAGTTTATTCGCGCGGCGGAAAAGCTCGGCATCTGCGCCGAGTTGATTACCAAGCGGGACTACCCCCGTCTGGCGGAATACGACGGCTTATTTATTCGTGAAACCACTGCGGTGAATCGCCAGAGCTATCGCTTTGCCAAGCGCGCCGAGGCCGAGGGCTTGGTGGTGATTGATGACTCGCAGTCGATTTTGCGCTGCACTAACAAAATTTATCTCGCTGATTTATTGCGCAGTAAACGTTTGGCGGTGCCCGCTACGGAGTTCCTGCGCCGGGCCAGGAGTGGTGAGTTGCAGCGCTTGGTGGACACGCTGGGCCTGCCAATGGTGCTGAAGATTCCCGACGGGGCTTTTTCTAAGGGGGTGGTCAAGGTCGACACCTTGGAGGAATTGCGCAGCGAGAGCGAGCGACTGCTGGATAAGTCGGCGCTGCTGTTGGCCCAGGAGTTTATGTATACCGATTACGACTGGCGCATAGGGGTGCTCGATGGCAAGGCGCTGTACGCCTGCCGCTACTATATGGTGCGCAAGCACTGGCAGATCTATCGCCACGGCAAGCGCAGCCAGTCCGGAGGGTTTGATGCGGTGCCGCTGGATGAGGTGCCCAAAGCCGTGCTCGATGCGGCGCTCAAAGCCTGTAAGCTGATCGGCAATAGCTTCTACGGGGTGGACTTAAAACAAAAGGGCGATCGGGTCGTGGTGATTGAGGTCAATGACAACCCCAGTGTCGATGCCGGTGTGGAGGATAAGTTGCTGGGCGATGAGTTGTATCGCGCAGTGATGGCGGTGTTTTTGCAGCGGATGGAAAAACGCGGTCGCCAGACATAAAAAAACGGGCACCAATGGTGCCCGTTTAATTGTTGTCGCCGCGGGCCTTAGTAGCCGCAGAGGCTGGCGTAGCGGTCGCGATGGAAGCCGGCATTGCCCAATAGCTGGCTTGCCACCCGCGAGCGCTTGAGGAAGAAGCCGATTTCCAGTTCGTCGGTAACCCCGATGCCGCCGTGCATTTGCACCGCCTCATTGGTGACCAGCTCAAAGACATCGTTCATGCGCGCTTTGGCCAGACTGGCCAATTGCGGCAGGTCGGCGCGGTTGTCGTCGATGGCAGTCAGTGCGTCGAACATCACGGACTTGGCCAGTTCCAGCTCGATATACATCAGCGAGGCGCGGTGCTGCAGCGCCTGAAAGCTACCGATCTTAACGCCGAACTGGTCGCGCTCCTTGAGGTATTGCACGGTGCGCTCAAAGCACTCCAGCGCGCCGCCGAGCATTTCTGCCGCCAGGCAGATGCGGCCGCGGTCGAGTACCGGCTCAAGAATTGGCCAGGCCTTGCCCAGCTCGCCAATCAGCGCGTCGGCGGGCAGTTCAACATTGTCGAATACCAGCGCGGCTGCGCCGCGGCTGTCGACCATATTGCGGCGCTGGCGCTGCAGGCCGGGAGTGTCGCCGTCGACCAAAAACAGGCTCAGGCCTTCGGCGTCGCCGGGCGCTGCGCTGCTGCGGGCGACAACGATCAATTTGTCGGCGCTGTGGCCGTCGGGCACAAAGCTTTTGGCGCCGTTCAGGCGATAGCCTTCGCCGTTGGCTTCGGCGCGCAGCGCGGTATTTAATGGCGCGTGGTGATGGCCTTCTTCCAGGGCCAGTGCCAGGGTGATTTCACCGCTGGCCACCTTGGGAAGAATCGCTTGTTTCTGCGCGTCGCTGCCGCCCAGCAGCACCGCCGAGGCGCCCAGCACGACGGTGCTGAGCAGCGGCGAGGCGGCGAGGGTGCGGCCGCTTTCTTCAATAATCGCGCCCAGTCCCATAAAGCCAAAATCCAGGCCGTCGTATTCTTCGGGCAGGACAATACTCGCCCAGCCCAGTTCGCACATCTGCTGCCACTGCTCGCGAGAATAGCCGGTTTCATCGGCGCTATCGCGCAGCTTGCGCAGCGCTTCCACGGGCATATTGGCGCTCAAAAAATCCTTGGCGGTATCTTTGAGCAGGCGTTGTTCTTCGTTCAGTACCAATGCCATATCCGGTCTCCCTTTGTTACTGCTGAGGCAGGCCAAGGACACGCTTGGCAATAATGTTGAGTTGTACTTCCGAGGTGCCGCCGGCAATGGACAGTGCCTTGGAGAACAGCCAGCCACGGGTGGTCAGCTTTTCGTCTTCGTTGAAGCCCTCACCATCCCAGCCCAGCGCCTGGTGGCCGAGCAGGGCGAGCAGCAGTTCTTCTTTGCGCTTGCCTTCTTCAGTGCCGACGTACTTCATAATCAGCGGTACATTGCTGTCGGCCTGGCCGCTCATGCGCTCTTCGAAGGTGCGGAAGTGGGTCAAGCCGATGGCGCGGTAGGCCATTTCATGGCGCACCAGCTGATCGCGCAGCGCGGCATCTTTCAATTTTCCGTCTGCGCCTTTGCCGACGTACTCCAGTGCCGCCTGCACTGGGCCGAAGCTGGGGCCGGGGGTGTCGCCGCCGATTTCCGACATCAGCTTGCGCTCGTGCTTGAGCAGGGCCTTGGCAACCGACCAGCCTTTGTTGAGCTCGCCGACCAGGTTCTTCTTGGGAACCTTGACGTTGTCGAAGAAGGTTTGGCAGAACTCGGATTCGCCGCTGATCAATTCAATCAGGGTGGTGCTGACACCGGGGTCGTCCATGTCGATCAGCAAAAAGCTGATGCCTTCCTGTTTCTTGGCGTCGGGATCGGTGCGCACCAGACAGAAAATCCAGTCGGCTTTGTCGGCGTTGGTGGTCCAGATTTTGGAGCCATTGACCAGGAAGTGATCGCCCATGTCTTCGGCGCGGGTTTGCAGGCTGGCCAAGTCGGAACCGGCACCGGGCTCAGAGTAGCCCTGACACCAGCGCACTTCGCCGCGCGCAATTTTGGGGATGTGCTCTTGCTTTTGCTCGTCGTTGCCAAATTCCAGAACGGCGGGGCCAAGCATCCAAATGCCGAGGTCGAACAGTGGCGTGCGGCAGCCCAGGGCCTTCATTTCTTCTTTCAGGATTTTAGCCTGGCGCTCATCCAGTCCACCGCCGCCCAGCTCGCTGGGCCACTCGGGAACGGTCCAGCCCTTGTCGCGCATGCGCTCAAACCACAGCTTGGCGTCGGCGCTGGGAAACTGTTTATTGCGTCCGGCCCAGACCTGCTCTTCGCGGGTGATGGGCAGGCGCTGTGAAGCGGGGCAGTTGTCCTCCAGCCATTGGCGGACTTCGAGGCGGAATTGGTCGAGATCGGCCACGTCGCTCTCCTTTTGTTGGGAATATAGCGGTACCTTGATGGCGATTAGCAAGGCAGTTTAGATGGCTGATCAGCTTAGCGGAGACAGCTATTAAGGCAAGGGCCAAACGCGTCACGGCGACTAACATATTCGGTCAGTAAGCTAAGCTTTCGCCTCCTACATATGGGTGTTTACCTTCGCCCGCGACTTGCCGATGCTAGATGCTGCTGACTACTCATTGAGAGTGGGTGCTGAGAAGTGATTAATATAACAGGAAATACTATGAAGCGATTTGACGACAAAGTAGTGATGGTAACGGGTGCGGCCTCGGGTATCGGCCGCGCGGCGGCGCTGCGTATGGCCAGCGAGGGCGCAAAGGTATTTTGCACCGATATTAATCAGCTGGCACTGGACGAATTAGTGGACGAGATTAGCCAGCAAGGCGGGAACGCCGTGGCGCGGGTGTTTGATATTGCGGCAGTGGGCGCGGCGGAGGACTGTCTGGCGGCGCTGCTGGAGCAGTGGGGGCGCATTGACGCACTGGTGAATATGGCGGGTATTCTGCGCTTTGCCAATGCCCACGAAACGCCGTTGGAGGTTTGGCAGCAAATTATCGCGGTGAATCTGACTGGCACCTTTATGCTGTGTAAGGCGGCGCTGCCGGAGTTGGTGAAAAGTCAGGGGGCAATTATCAATGCGGCCTCTACCGCGTCTCTACAGGGCCTGCCGTGGGGAGTGGCCTACGGCGCCAGTAAGGGCGGCGTGTTGGCACTGACCCGCAGCATTGCGGTGGAATACGCCAAGCGAGGGGTGCGTGCCAACTGTGTGTGCCCCGGCGATATCACGACCGGCATGGTGCAGGGCTTGAGTTTCCCTGACGATGCCGACTTCGAGCTGCTGTCGCGAATTACCTCGCTGACCGGCGCCAAGGGCCCCGAGGTAGTGGCGGGGGTGATAGCGATGCTGGCCAGCGATGACGGCATTCATATTACCGGTGAAGAAATTCGCGTAGATGGCGGGATCTTGGCATGATTTTCGGTTAAAAGCGCTTGTGCGCTTGCCGGTCGCTGTTTAGTCTTTGCCCCTAAAATACTTATAGGGGGAGCGGCGACATGGCTGATTTTATTCTCGCCATTGATCAGGGAACTACCAGTTCAAGAGCGATAGTCTTTGATCGCGGCGGGCAGATTTGCGGCGTTGGTCAGCAGGAGTTCCAGCAGTTTTATCCCCGCGACGGTTGGGTAGAGCACGATCCCGAAGAAATCTGGGAAACGACCTTGTCCAGTTGCCGGGCGGCGATAGCGGCGGCGGGCATTGACGCGGCGCAGCTGGCAGGTATTGGCATTACCAACCAGCGTGAAACGACGCTGGTGTGGGATCGCAGCAGTGGTGAGGCGGTGTACCCGGCGATTGTCTGGCAGGACCGACGCACCGCCGACTGGATTGCCCAGCTCAAAGCCCAGGGCTTAGAGAACACCGTCAATAAACGCACCGGCCTGTTGCTGGACCCGTATTTCTCCGGCAGCAAGCTGGCCTGGATTCTCGACAATGTGCCGGGGGCTCGCCAGCGTGCGGAGGCCGGTGAGCTGGCCTTTGGCACGGTGGATTGTTACTTGCTGTGGCGATTGACCGGAGGGCGGCAGCACGCCACCGACGCGAGCAATGCCTCGCGAACCCTGTTGTTTAATATTCATCGCCAGTGTTGGGACGAGGAGCTGCTGGAGTTGTTCAATATTCCGCAGGCGCTGCTTCCCGAGGTAAAAAATAGCTGTGATGACTTCGGCGAGTCCCTCCCCGAGCTGTTGGGGCGCTCGCTGCCGATTGCCTCGTTAATCGGCGACCAGCAGGCCGCGACCGTAGGTCAGGCCTGTTTTACCCCGGGCATGGCGAAGAGTACCTACGGTACGGGCTGCTTTGTGATGCTGAATACCGGTTCCAAGGCCTTGACCTCCAGTAATCGCTTGTTGACAACGGTGGCCTATCGCATTGGCGGCGAGGTGTGCTACGCGCTTGAAGGCAGTATTTTTATGGCGGGCGCGGCAGTGCAATGGCTGCGTGACGGCCTGCAACTGATCGGCTCGGCGGCGGAAACTCAGGTATTGGCGGAAAGTGTCAACAGTGCCAATGGCGTGTTTATGGTGCCGGCGTTTACCGGTTTGGGGGCGCCCTATTGGGATCCCGATGCTCGCGGTGCGATTCTCGGGCTGACTCGCGACACCGGCATTGCCCATATTGCCCGGGCGACACTGGAGTCGGTGTGCTACCAAACCCGCGACTTACTAGAAGCTATGGCGGGTGATGGTGCGGACATTCAACACCTGAGAGTGGACGGCGGGATGGTGGTCAACGATTGGCTGGTGCAGCGCTTGGCCGATACCCTTGCCTGCCACTGCCAGCGACCGGCGGTTACTGAGACGACGGCGCTGGGGGCTGCTTACTTGGCAGGCCTGCAGTTGGGCTGGTATGCCTCGCTGGATGAGATTGCCGCGATGTGGCGTGAAGAGCGCGGTTTTGTGCCTGAGATGAGCGAGGTTGATCGAGAAACGCGCTACCACGGTTGGAAAAAAGCCGTTGCTCGGGTGCGCAGTTGATTACAGGTGGATGTTGAGGTCCAGGGCGCTGATCGGCACCGGTCGGCTGAGGTAGTAGCCCTGGATGTAGTCTACCTGCATATCGCGAAGTATTTCGACGGCTGCTTTTTTCTCCACACCCTCGGCAATCACCTTTTTGCCGAGGCTGTGGCTCATTTCGATAATTGAACGCACCAGTGTTTGGTCGTTTTCACGTTCGTTGATAAAGCGAATAAAGGCTTGGTCAATTTTGATGTAGTCGACGGGCAGCTCACGCAGGTATTCGAATGAGGTGAAACCAATACCGAAGTCGTCCAGTGCAATTTGAGCGCCGCGAACCTTGATTTGCTCGAGGAGTTTTCGGGCATTTTCGATATTTTCTAGCGCGTCCGTCTCGACCAGTTCAAAGATCAGTGACTCCGGAGTGGCGCCTGTCGCGCTGATAATGTCGCCGAGGCGCTCGGCAAAGTCAGGTTGTTCCAGTGTCGGTGCGGTAATATTGATACTGAGTTGTATTGTTATGCCTGCTTGTTGCCAGGCGGCTAATTGGCGCATGGCCTTTTCCAGCACGATATAGTCAATGCGGGGCATCAGCCCACATTCAGTCGCAATGCCCAGGAATTTAGCGGGGGCGATAAAACTGCCTTCATCGTCGAGCATTCGCACTAGGCACTCGCAATGGCTGACATTGTGACTGTGCATGTCGACGATTGGCTGGTAAAACAGTACAAGCCGATTGCTGTTGAGCGCTTCGAGCAGCTGTTCCTTGAGCAGATATTTTTCCTGGCGGCTCTCTTTACTGTCTTGGTCGTCGGCGTGGTAGACGTGGCCTTTGCCCTTGCTTTTCATTCGCTGCATCAGCGAGGTTGCATTAGAGAGCAGGTCGTCGATGCCGTCGATGTCAACGTTGTAATGGTCGACAATAATCGTTGCAGAGATGGTTTCCACGCCGCCGCCGGTGTCGATCTGAAAGCGGCTGAGTGCATCGAGATTATGGGGTTGCGGCTGACCATGATTTCGCTGAATCATCAAAATACAGAATTCCCCTGAGCCGGTGCGTGCCAGTAATCGCGCGTCACCGAGCTCTTCGCTGATGTAGTTGGCAAATTTGCGCAGCAGGTTGTCGCCGCAATCAAAGCCGAAGCGGTCGTTGAATTCGGAAAAATTATCAATATCGACCATCACGAGATCGATATACTGGTTTGGCTCCATGGAGTGAATATGCCGATCGGCTTCTTCAATAAAGGTACTGCGGTTTAGCAGGCCGGTAACGCGGTCGTGTTCGCCGAGCCAGCGCAGGCTTTCCTCTGCGCGCCGCGTCTCGGTGATATCGACGCCCAGTGACAGAAACAGCCTGCTGTTGTCGATGCTGATAATAGAGTGTGTCCATAGGAAATCGCGTATCTGGCCATCACCGGTCAGGAAGGGGAGCTCGTTTTGCAATTTCTTTTGGGGCTTGTCGACCAAGTTTTGTAGGGAGCCACTCAGTGTAATGTCGTTCTCCGGATCGCGCACCCAGTGATTGATATTGGCGTTGAATGCCGGCTTATTGTTCAAGCCACTGAGTGTTCGGCCCATGGCGTTGAGGTTGTGAATGCTGCCATCTTCTCGGTGCGTCACGATTACCATGGGTGAATTGTCGAACAGCATTTCATTAAACTGCTTAGCTTCAGTCAGCGCGTGGACTTTTTCCTGTAATTCGTTGCGCTGACGTAAAACATTACTACTGAGTAAATCCAACGCGTTGTTAACGTCTTCGGTGGTGTGGTGAAGCAGATCAATTTCGTCAATATATTTTTTGTGTCGTTTAATCTTTTTAAGAGCTTGGCGAGCGTCAGAAAAATTCCCGCCGGACAGCAGTGGCAGGGCATTGGTAATAATCGCCAATTTTTTTAGTGGTGGGCGCAGTACCAAGTAGACCACCAGGCTAAGCAATAGCGAGGTGACGAGGGCGGCGGCGAGCACCTCTGAGATTGTGCGGGCGGCTAACGACGCGACGGCGGATTCGTCAGAGATGATTGCTAAATGCAATGTACTGCCGGGCAACTCGAAAAAATGGGCTGCGAGATAGCCTTCCGCAGTTTTGCCGAAGTAGTGTTGGGCGGTGGTTAGTTCAAGGTTTAAGGCCTGGGCGATGGCGTTGAGTAAGCGGGTGCCTTCGGCGCCATGGCTGGAAAACTTTACGTCGGGTTCGGCGTTTGTAGACTGGGGTGAAAACACCACAAGCTCGGTGCCGGTAATATCATAGAAATCTTCAAATAACAGTACTGCCGAGCGGTTGATGTTAATAATCAGCTCATCGCCGTTGTCGCTGATTAGTGGAATGAATACGCTCTGAATACAGTCGGGGTTGCAGATCAGCGATGCCATTGGCTGCTGGGTGGTGGCTATGGTGGCGACCGCCGATTGGATCTCATCGCTGCCGGGTTGATAGTCGGCTCCTTCGATTTGCGCTGAGCTGAGTATTTGGCCCTGCTTGGAAATAATGGCTACCGATTCTACTTCCGACATGAGTGAGGGAATAAGGGCGGTGACGTTGTGAGTCGCATCGCCGTTAGGTTGGGTATAACGGTCGGCGCTGCGGAATAATTCATGGCTGGAGCGCTGGGCCAAGGTTGTGAAGGTTTGTTCTAGGCGTTGTAGGCGGTTTTGCACCTGGTCGTCATACTTGCCCATGGTTTGCAGGTAGCTGATGTAGCCGCGGCCCAGCATGATCAGCATGATCATGATAATGATAAGGGCGCAAAGCTTTTGAAACAGGCTGAGGCCGGTCACGGTTGCCGGGGATTTGGTGTCGTTTGGGAGTGCCTGATTCATTAAAAGTGGTAACCGAGCATGAGGGCTAACAATTCGGTGCGTTCATTGGTTTGGCCGGCGTTGTCTATCTCCGGTATGCCGCTAGTGCCGCGCATGCCATAGAGGTCTGCGGCCACTGTCCAGTTCGCCGTAGGTGACCATTTTAGGCCGAACATCAGGTGTTGGGTGTCGGTTTGGTTGCGGCGGTCGGGGGTGGCGCTATATTCAATTCTGCCGTGAACACTGAGGGCCGGGCTGATGCGGTATTTGGCTTGGAGATAGCTGGCTTCGATTTCCGTTGTTGCGCTGCCGAGTTGGCCCGCTTCAAATTTGACGGTGGTCAGGCTGTATTCGCCGGTAAATGACCATCGCTGGAGATTGTGCTGGGCTGACAATACATAGCCGTTGGCGTAAAGGTCGAGGCTGCTGGCGCCTTGAAAGTTGGTGTCGAACTCGAGGCCAATGTCGAACATTGATAGTGCGATGCGGCTGCGCCCGCCCGCTATATTGTGGGAGAGTTGGGCGAACAATGGGTAGTTGAGGTTGCCGCGGGCGACAATCTGTGAGGTTCCCCCAAGAATATTTGCGATCACGTCTTTCGAGAGGCTTTTGTTGCGGCCTAAGGTTAATGAAAAACTGGTGCTGTTCTCTGAGTCGTCCCAATAGCTGTAGAGCTGTGCGCCGTCGGATGAAAATAGCAACTCACGCAGGCCGTTACCTTCATAGTAAATTGCTTGGGGCATAAGAATGCTGGGGCGGGTGACCAGTACGTCGCGGGTTTCGTTGTAAAAGCCGTAGGCGTTGCGCACTCGCCCCAAGCGGAAGCCCAGACCACTCAGCTCGTTTTCAATGGCCTTGTAGTCGGCAAAAAGATAGTCAATTTTTACGCTGCCGTTATCGGTGGCACCGGCATCTCGAGTCAGGAGCTGGCCGGCAACGTTGAGTTTGTTGTTTGCCAGCCAGTTGGCGTTAATGCCGGCTTCCATAAACTCACTGGAGCCCCGTTGGCTGTCCCCGTAGAAATTATTACCATCGCTGAGGAAGTAGCCCTGCGATGCAAAGCCGTGCAGCTGTACCCCGGCGTAGTCGAGAGTGTGTCCGACATTGGCAATGCTTAATAGCGCGGTCGCCCAGTACAGTTTTATCGAGAGTGATTTCATGGTGGCGCCCCTGCGGCGGTGGTGAGTGGCGCGAGTGCTTGTCCGCTGTAACTTTGGCCGTTATCGGTGGCGATGTAGCCTATGCCGCCGGGAGTCGATGTGACGGCTTTGCGCAGTGCCGCCTCGTTTTCGACGATGGTGGGCGGCCTGCCGACGCCGCTGAAGATGACTCTATCCCACTGGTCGCGCAGCACATAGGGGTAGATGCGTAGCACGGATTTACAAAAGCGTTGATGGAGGGGGTGGCTATCGGGAAGTACGAAGACCCGGACCGGGGTGGTGCTGTTCCAACTGCGTTTGCGCAGTGAAAAAATTGCTCGCAAGGAGCTGCTGGTGAGGGCGCTGGCGTCTATGCCAGGGTGGGTGACGATCTCCACCCTGGAGACGGGGTCGGCATACAGTAGGCCGCAGAGCATCGTGCAGGCGAGCAGCAGGGCCGGCATGCGCAGGTTCGGCGATGGCTCTTTGCCTGAAATAATCAGGGCCTCCCGTTGAAAGAGGAACATGGCGTCAACAACTGATCTTCCTCGGCTCCCTTCGCACAGACATTGTGTTCACGGGTAATACTCGCTGACTTGTTGGTTGAGTGCTGTCAGGGTAAACCGAGATGGCATCCCTGTGATTTTAACTATAGACCGCAATACTGATTTTCGCATTCGGCTTGAGCGGTGTTCGAAAGCCGTAGCAAGAAGCGCCGAATCCGCTTGGCATTCGCCCCCATATCACCCTGGCCAAGCCGCGACGTTGAGCGCAGATCGATACGACTGCCGGAGCCCTCGCTGCGTAGACGAATGACAATATCGTCAGTAAAGCCAAACCAGAAGCTGCGTTCAGTGGCCTCGATATGCCCCGGCTGTTGGTAGTGGATGTCCCAGCCCAGCTGTTTGGCACTGGCTTCCGCCAGCTGTTGGGCGCGGGTGAGGGGAAGGGGTAGGTGCAGGCCGCGGATGTCTGGGTAGGCGCGGCGCTGTATGGCAGCGACTTCGGCGTTGTAGATCAGGGGGTTGTCGGTGCTAGTACGCAGCGTTTGTGCATGGCTAAATTGTGGCGGATTCTCGGTGTCGGTGCTGATGTCGTGGATCATCGGGCTGTCGCTGCCGGCGAACAACGCGAAGGCAAAAAAACTGATTGCCGGCAGAGCGATAACGGCCGCTCGGCTGAGCCGTTTGCGCTCCGCAACCTCGCTAGTCCGGCGAGTAAATAGCGCCGAGAGCCCGATTGCGAGCAGTGAGGTCAGTGCTGATAGCGCAAAAATGACGAGGCCGAGACGAAAATGCAACAATTCTGCCCGCACCCCGGCGGCGCTGCTCAGTAGCAGTAACAGAGACAGGTAGGAAAGCTTCTCGGCCAGATAGACGATGCGCATTGGGACTCCTGTGACGCAGAATAACTGATAGACGATACTGGGTGCGGCAAAACGACACTATAGGCTAAATAGTTGGCCCCTGTGTCGAGCGCTATTGAATCTTACTAAAGCGTAATAGCCGCCCGCTATTTTTTGTGACCGGCGTGATTTACTGTTGCTGGTTACTGGTTTGTAACTGTTGCTTGGCGGCATTTTGCTGTCGGTAAAATAGATGAAAACAAGAGGTTGTGACAATGGGTAGAGTTGCCGGAAAAGTCTGTATTGTAACGGGTGCCGCTAGCGGTATGGGCAAGGCCGATGCGATTATGTTGGCTGCTGAGGGCGCCAAGGTTGTGCTGACGGATTTGAACGAGAAAGATGGTCAGGCGGTTGCTGAGCAGATTGGCGATCAGGCGATTTTCATCAAGCACGATGTTAGCAGTGAAGCTGACTGGCAAAACGTTGTCGATACGGCTGTTAAGACCTTTGGTCGCTTGGATGTATTGGTGAATAACGCCGGTATGATGGCCTTGGGCAGCATTGTGGATTGCACCTTAGACGATTACCGTCGCGTCAATGCGGTGAATAGCGAGGGAGTTTTCCTGGGCTGTAAGACGGCTATCCCGGCAATGGAAGCGGCTGGCAATGGTGGCTCTATTATCAATATGTCATCAGTAGCGGCGCTGCACGGTATGTCTTTTGTGGCGGCCTACAGCGCCAGTAAGGGGGCGGTCGCTGCGCTGACTAAGTCGATCGCACTGTATTGCCGTGAGAAGCGCAACGGTATTCGCTGTAACTCTATTCACCCGGATGGGGTGAAGACGCCGATGGTATTTAAAGTGGCGACCGGTGCCGATACTGCCAGCCGCGAAGAGATCGAATCGCTGTCTACCGAGGCTAATCCAATGTGTGAGCCCGAAGATATCGCCGCTTTGGTGACCTATCTGGCCTCTGATGAGTCGCGCTTTGTGAATGCCGCGGAAATGCTGATCGACAACGCGGCCACGGCTACGCCGCCCGTCATTATTTAACGGGGGATCCGCCAATGCGCAAAATGCAGATTTTACTTTGGGCCGACAGTGCGAGTCCGGAGTTTTTTGGATCGGTATTGGCGGAGTTGCCTCAGGCCCTGTTAGCACTGCGTGGCCTCAGTCGCCTGCAGTTTAATTTGGCGGATGGCGATGTCGATAAGGCAGCGGACAAGCAAATTGCCAGCGGTGAGCCATTATTTGACGTGATGTGCAGTTTTTACGTCGATGGCGATGCGGATCTTGATAGGGCGATCAATTTGCTAGCGGCTTACGCCAGTAAACTCGCGGTTTACCAAGTCGAGGCCGAGGAGCCGCTGAGCAATACCCGCTATCCCGCAGCCGCGGGTCAGCGTACCCCGGGCTTTAGCCAGGTCGCCCTGTTGCGCTGCCCTAGCTTTCTCAGCTATGAACAATGGTTGGGGTATTGGAAAAACACCCATACCCAGATCGCAATCGATATTCAATCAACCTTTCGCTATGTGCAAAACCGTGTGGTGTCGGGGTTGAGCCAGGGCGGTGTGGCCTACCAGGCCATTGTCGAAGAGTGTTTTCCCGAGGCGGCGATGACCAGTGCAGAAGCCTTTTACAATGCAGAGGGCCGCCCCGAACTGTGTCAGCAGCGCATGCAGCAAATGATGGAAAGCTGTGCAAAGTTTATCGATTTCAGTGAAATTGACGTATTGCCCACCAGCGAATACTGCTTCTGAGCAGTCTCCTCACTCCTCGGGTAGTTGTTTAAGGATGGATTCCAGTTTGTCCGCCAAAAAGCGGTTGGCGGCATGGTCCATCGCCCGTCCCAGTTCGGCGTCTACCACGATTTGTGCCAGTGGTCGCAGGCGCCACACCAACTCTGCAATTTGTGGAAATTCTTCTTTTGGGGGCAGTGGCTGTTCGCCATAGGGTTCCAGCACGTGCTGGGCCACTAATTTGACGAAGGAATCGGCAACCGATTGTACATTGCCGCGCATAACCACCAGTATTTCCAGCAGTTCCTCCAGCGGAATACCCGTTTTACACAATTCTTCCGCGGTTTTCAGCGTGTTCATGCTGGTGACTCGCAGCTGAGCACCATTGATTGAAAATAAATCCAAGTCGGACGCTTTTTTGATGGCGCTGGGGGTCAGCTTGGTGCCAAACATTTTTACCATTTGTGTCATTGGGATAACGATCGGTGCCTCGTTACCCCAGGGAGAGTTAATGGCCGACTCAATGCCCAGTAGTTCATTCAGGCCAATGCCCTGTTCCATGGCTGCCAGTAATTCACGGATGGACGACAGGGTGTAGCCGCGCTCGAGCAGGTTGGCGATCAATCTAAGTCGGGACAGATGTTGGTTATTGTAAATACCCTTGCGGCCGCGCAGCGCTGGCGGCGGCAATACGCCGCGGTCCTGGTAGGCGCGAATATTGCGCACGGTGGTATTGGCGGCGAGTGCTAGTTCTTCAACGCTGTATTCGCCCTGGGCTTCGTCCTCGGTTTGCGCTGGGCTATCTGCGCCCTGCGGGAGGTACTGGGCCATGTTGTTGATGGTGTCTTCTGGGAATCGCATACGGTTTACTGCTCAACTGGAGGCGGTGGCTCAGACCTTGGTCTGTGGCCAGTTTATAAAAAGTATTTTAATCAATACCTTGTGATAAATCAGCCAATCTTTTGTGCAAGGTGTTGCGTTAATTCACCGCCTGGGTATTGACAGCGTTAAAACATCCATCTATGTTCCATTGAAAAATGTATCATACAATAATGAATCATAGGTGCGTTGCAATGGCTAGTTTTAGCATATTACGGGTGGGCGGCATAGCGCTGACCTGGGTGATTCCCGTCGTCGCTTGGGGGGCAAAGCTCGAAGAGGTGGTCGTTACCGCTCAGCACCGCGAACAGAGCCTCCAGGACGTGCCGGTGTCAGTGAGTGCCATTGACGGCGGCAAGATGATGGAGGCGGGCATCAACCGGCTGGAAGACCTGACGGCCTACGTACCCAACCTTACCGTTACCGAGAGCGGCATTAGCACCGACATCTATATTCGCGGTATC
>NZ_JBFIGO010000060.1:0-17378 GCF_041602295.1 Spongiibacter sp.
ACCTGGCCATTAACGTCGTCAATGCTGACGGTGACGGTGGCGGTGCCGCTGTCGAGGTTGACGCTGGCGGGGCTGAGGTTGACATTGAGGCTGGAGCCAGACAGCACAATAACAATGCTTTCTCTCAGGGTGACGCGTTCTGACGCGGTGTCGCAGTTATTGGGGCCTTTGCAGAGCAGGCCGTTGTACTTGCCATTTGCCGCGTCGTAGTCGCCCTGGTTGTCTTGGTCGACATAGGGCTCGGTGTTGGCGTCAAAGATGCCGTCCTCGTCTTCGTCCAGAAAGGCCTCGGCGAGATCGCTAAAGGTCTCGGTGTCGTCGTACTGACCGTTGGACGGATTGGCGTCAACAAAGCTCTCCTCACCGACAGCGGTGGCGAGAACGGTGATGCGGCCGTCTGCAGGGCGCGGTTGTTGCGAGCTGAGTACTACCGAGCATGCGCCGCCGCTGGTGTTGCAGCTGGGTTGAACCGATGCGCCCTCGGAGCGGAAGGTGACCGCAGTGCCGTCGGGTACGGGGTTATTGAAGCGGTCGGCGGCACGGATTGTCAGTGTCGTGGGTGTGCCGTCGTATGCAAGGCCCTCGATATTCAGCGTAGATGCGCTTAGCGAGAAGCTGTCTTGGTCGGGAATGCCGGTGGTAATTGCCAGCGATGATGACTGGGCGGTGCTCTGTATCGACCCTTGACTCGCTGTAGCGCTGACGCTGACGGAGGTGGCGATAGTGCCCGAGGCGACGGTTGTCGATGCGATGCCGCTGGCATCGGTAATGTCTTGGGCATTGCTCAGGGTGATGCCCCCCGTAGCATTGTTAAGGGTGAAGTCCACCGATTGATTGGGTACGGGGCCGCCACTGGAATTGGTGACTTTGAAGGACACTACCGACTGTTCGGGAATGGCGCCCGAGCCTTTGATGCCGATGATTTGGGGCGAGGCGGAGACAAAGCCGATAGAGCCCAGTGGTGCCGGTGTTGTGCTCAGAGTTACCGATGCGCTGTACGAGGTGCCACCGAGACTGGTTTGCGCTGTCACGAGGTCGCTGCCGTCACAGCCGCGGCTGGTGTAGGTGGTACTGATGGTGCCGCTGACATTGGCGATGTTGTTGTCGCTGAGTTCGGACAGGCCTGAGCCCAGGCAGGGGGAGCTGAAGAGCACACTTGCCGCGTCGGTGACCAGACTGCCGTTTTGGTCGATGATTGAGACTTCCAGGGTGGCGCTTTGACCCGCTTCCAGTGCCGTGCGGTTGGTGGCGATGGTGCCGGCGCTAAAGCTACTGCCCGACAGTGAACCAAAGCGATACTCAGTTGTTGTGCTGCTTTGCCCGGTGCTGCTGTTACCTGAATTGCTGCTTTCGCCTGGTGTCAGGCTGGGTTCGCCGTCACTGCCACCGCCGCCGCAGCTGGCCAGGGTTGCTGTGGTGAGTGCCAGCAGGCTGGCGCGCAACAAGAACTTCATAACCTCTTTCCTCTGTTCTTCTTATGACGTGCTTTTATGGACGTGTCTTCAGGTGGCCGGTGTGGCTAGGGCATAGTCCAAGGTTGATTAGGACAGCGGTTAGCTTATCGCAGTAAGCGCCCGACAATAAAAGCATATTAGCCCAAAATTGTCGCTGATGGGGAAACTTGTGAACAGCGCGGCAATTTATAGTGACGGGGCCTGAAAGAAACGAATGCGCGGCGGCATTGGCCCGCTCGCACAGGCGCTTAGGTTTGCGAATTGTATTACTGGGTGGCGGAATGGCGGGCTGGCAAGCGTGTTTTGCCCCTGCGGGCGGCGATCGCCGTTTGAAATGCGTTGCCTTTCATCGAACTGGGCGGCGCTTCTTATCCGCCCGTCGAGTGAGGCGGCATTTTTTGGAGGCGAAAAAAAACCACCATATTGGTGGTTTTTCGAATAATGGTAGCAAGGGGCGGATTCGAACCGCCGACCCCAACATTATGAGTGTTGTGCTCTAACCAACTGAGCTACCTTGCCACTGTTCTCTTGCGAGAAGGCGCGCATTTTCCAGACTTATGTCTAGCTTGTCAAGCTTGCGCGCCGCGCTTAGACGTTAAATCGGAAGTGGACGACGTCGCCGTCTTTGACGATGTAGTCCTTGCCCTCGAGGCGCCATTTGCCGGCGTCTTTGCTGCCCTGTTCACCCTTGTTGGCAACGTAGTCGTCGTAGGCGATGACTTCGGCGCGGATGAAGCCTTTTTCGAAGTCGGTGTGAATTTTACCGGCCGACTGGGGGGCGGTGGCGCCGACCGGAATAGTCCAGGCGCGCACTTCTTTCACGCCTGCGGTGAAGTAGGTTTGCAGGCCGAGCAGCTGGTAGCCGGCGCGGATGACGCGGTCGAGGCCGGCTTCTTCCATGCCGAGGTCAGCGAGGAATTCGCCCTTTTCGTCGTCGTCCAGCTCGGCGATCTCGGATTCCAGCTTGTTGCAAATCGGTACCACTATCGCACCTTCCTCTTCGGCGATGCGGCGCACGGTGTCGAGATGGGGGTTGTCCTCGAAGCCGTCTTCATTGACGTTGGCGATGTACATGGTCGGCTTGGTGGTCAGCAGATGGAGGCTTGCCATGCGCGCCTGCTCGCCGTCGTCGAGTGAGAGTGAGCGCAATGGCTTGCCTTGATCGAGATGGGCTTGCAGTTTTTCGAGTAACTCTTTGGCGGCGATGGCTTCTTTGTCGCCGCTGCGCGCCGGCCGTACGACTTTATGCAGCTGTTTCTCTACGGCGTCGAGATCGGCCAGGGCCAGCTCGGTGTTGATAACGTCGATGTCTGTCGCTGGGTCGACCTTGTTGGCAACGTGGATCACATTGTCGTTGTCAAAGCAGCGCACGACATGGGCAATGGCGTCGGTCTCGCGGATGTTGGCGAGGAATTTATTGCCCAAGCCTTCGCCTTTGGAGGCGCCGGCAACCAGGCCGGCGATGTCGACAAACTCCATGGTGGCGGGCAGTACGCGCTCGGGCGAGACGATGTCGGCCAGCACTTGCAGGCGTGGGTCGGGAACGCCGACGATGCCGGAGTTGGGTTCGATGGTGCAGAACGGGAAGTTTTCGGCGTCGATGCCCGCCTTGGTCAGGGCGTTGAACAGCGTTGATTTGCCGACATTTGGCAGGCCGACGATACCGCAATTGAAACCCATGGTGTTATCCCTGTTTGTAGCTGTGAAGTTGATTCATGGCCTTTGGCCAGTCGCCCGCGACGGCGTGGGGCAGGCTGCGCAGGGCCTGGTCGATACAGTGATCGATGGCGATGCGCTCATCTTGTGACGGTTTGCCCAGTACATAGCCGGTGACTTGGTCGGCGCTGCCCGGGTGACCAATACCTATGCGCAGGCGGTGGAAGTCGCGGCTGTTAGCGAGTTTAGCGATAGTGTCGCGCAAGCCATTGTGGCCGCCGTGACCGCCGCCGGATTTAAATCTCGCGCTGCCCGGTGGCAGGTCTAGCTCGTCGTGGGCAACGAGGATTTCTTCAGCTGTAATTTTGAAAAAGCCGGCCATCGCGGCGATAGCTTGGCCGCTGCGGTTCATGAATGTGCTGGGGATAAGCAGGCGAATATCCTGCCCGTCCAAAAAAAATCGGCCGGTGTCGCCGTAAAAACGAGACTCGGTCGAGAGTGAACAGCCCTGTTGTCGGGCGAGTTCGGCGACGAACCAGGCGCCCGCATTGTGACGGGTTTGCTGATATTGCTGGCCGGGGTTGGCCAGTCCGACAATCAGTTTTATCCGGGTCACGGGGGCGCCTGCTCAGGGAGAAGTTAAGACTCTTCGCTTTCGCCTTCAGCGCCTTCCTCGTCGTCGGCAGAGCTGCCGCCGCGGGGAGCTTGAACGACGGCAACGGCCGAGTCGTGGTCTTCGCCCAGTGCCAAGGCGGTGCTTTCAACACCGGCGGGCAGAGTCAGGTCAGAAATGTGGACAGTTTGACCCACTTCCAGCGCAGTCATATCGACTTCGATGAACTCGGGCAGGTCTTTTGGCAGACACTGGACTTCGATGTCGCTCATTGCGTGCGTAATCGAGCCGCCTTGCATTTTCACGCCGTGGCAAGCTTCTTCATTGGTGAAGTGCAGCGGTACGTGCAGGGTGATTTTAGTGTCGGCGCTAACACGCAGGAAGTCGGCGTGCAGGATCTGCGGCTTGGCCGGGTGGCGGTGCAGGTCTTTGATAACAACCGACTCTTTGGCGCCGTCGATATCCATGGTCAGTACGGAGCTGAAGAACGCTTCGTCTTCCAGGAACCAAACCAGATCTTTGTGCGCGATGCTGATCATCTGTGGGGCTTTTTCGCCGCCGTAAACAATGGCGGGTACTTCGCTGGCCAGACGACGCAGGCGGCGGCTCGCACCTTTCCCTACGTCAGCGCGCGCTTTGGCGTTAACAGTGTATTCGCTGGACATATAATGTCTCCTCATATAAAGCGAAAACCGCCGAACTTGCGACCAGTTCGGCGGCGGTCGTCGAAAAGCAGTGGCTGCGGCGCTGAATTAGCGGAACAGGGCGCTGATCGACTCCTCGTTGCTGACCCGTCGAATTGACTCGGCCAGTAGGTTTGCCAGGGTAAGCTGGCGAATTTTGGGGCAGTTGGCGGCGGCGTCCGACAGTGGAATAGTGTCGGTAACGATGAGCTCATCCAGCTCCGAGCCGTTGATGTTGTCTACGGCGGGCCCGGATAATACAGGATGCGTGCAGTAAGCGACAACTTTTGCGGCGCCCTGTGCCTTGAGTGCCGATGCGGCCTTACACAGCGTGCCTGCGGTATCGACCATGTCGTCGACCAATACACAGGTCTTGCCTTCAACTTCGCCGATAATGTGCATCACTTGGGCGACGCCCGCCTTGGGGCGGCGCTTGTCGATAATGGCGAGATCGGCGTCATTGAGCTGCTTGGCGACTGCGCGAGCGCGCACCACGCCACCGATGTCGGGTGAGACAACAATCTGGTCTGAGTAGTTTTGACGGCCAATATCGTCCAGCAAAATGGGCGAGCCGTAGACGTTGTCGACGGGTACATCGAAGAAGCCTTGGATCTGCTCGGCGTGCAGGTCGACCGTCAGTACGCGATTAATACCCACGCCGCTCATAATGTCGGCAACCACTTTGGCTGAGATGGGTACGCGCTGCGAGCGCACGCGGCGATCTTGGCGGGCGTAACCGAAGTAGGGGACAACGGCGGTGATGCGTCCGGCTGAGGCGCGGCGCATGGCGTCGGCCATGACCACCAGTTCCATCAGATTGTCGTTGGTGGGTGCGCAGGTCGGCTGCAGCAGAAATACATCAGCGCCGCGCACATTCTCATTAATCTCGACAAAAACTTCGCCGTCGCTGAATTTGCTTACCGTCGCGTCGCCCAGAGGCAGGCGAAGGTGTTCGGCAACTTTGCGGGCCAGTTCTGGGTTGGCGTTGCCGGTAAAGACCATCAAGTTGTGCACGGTCGAAGTCCTGTGAGGCTGAAGGTTTAAATCGCGGTGAGACGGTTCCCGTGGGCAGCGTGTTGGGCTAATACTCGCCGGCTCATTGTTGCCGTGAAACCGTAAACCATAAACAAGATTCCCGCCATAAGGCGGGAATCTTAAAAAATGGCTGGGGTGGTAGGATTCGAACCTACGAATGCTGAGATCAAAACCCAGTGCCTTGCCGCTTGGCGACACCCCAGTAAATCGTTACGCAATGGACAGTGTTTTGTGCAGCGGCGAAAGGTTGACACCCTTCGCAACAAAGCCGGACATATCTGCCGGTCTTTCGGCCAAAACTGCTTCCGCAGCGCTCTTGCTGTCGAAGCTGGCGAACACACAGGAACCGGTGCCGGTCAGCCTCGCGGGGGAAAATTGATCCAGCCAATTCAAGGCTTTATCAACTTCCGGATACAGATTTCTGACCAAATTTTGGCAGCTGTTTCCGGTGGCCCCCTCAAGAAAGGCCGCTATTTTGATGGGAGAGGCATTGCGTGTCAATTGTTCATCGCAAAAAATTTCTGCGGTGCTCACTTCGCAGTTGGGTCGCAGCACTAAATACCAGCGGGACTCGGTGTCGACGGGGCTTAATTTTTCGCCGATGCCCTCTGCCCAGGCGGTGCGGCCGTGGATGAAGACCGGTACATCCGCGCCCAGTTGCAGGCCAAGTGCCGCCAGCTCGTCGAGGCTGAGGCCCAGCTGCCACAGGTGGTTGAGGCCCACCAGGGTGGATGCCGCGTCGGAGCTGCCGCCGCCAATGCCGCCGCCCATGGGCAGGCGCTTGTCCAGGCTGATGTCTGCGCCGAGCGATGCGTGGCTGTATTCGCGCAGCAGTTTGGCGGCGCGCAAAATTAAATTATCGCTGTCGTCGACGCCGGGCAGGGGACTCAAAAAACGCAGTTGATCGTCGTCGCGTCGTGAAAGTTTTAGGCTGTCGCCGTAATCGAGCAGTTGAAATAGCGTTTGCAGTTCGTGGTAGCCATCGGCTCGGCGACCGGTGATGTGCAGAAATAGATTGATTTTTGCCGGGCACGGCAGTGTCAGGCTGCTCACGGTTGGCACTCCTGTTGGGCATCCCGCCAGGTTTTAATGATGAGTTTTAGGCGCAGCTCGTCGCGGCGGGCGTCAATGCTCTTGGGTAGAGCGTCAGTGCTGTCGCTGTGGCGGCTGAACTGGATATGCCAGCCGTATTGTTGCAGCTCGCTGAGTTGTCCCGAGGCGCTCAGTTTTGCCGACAGTGGCGCGTCGGGCGCCGCTTGGCCGCGCAGCCAAAAGCGCAGCGCCGAAACGGGTAGTGGCCAGCCGATATCAGCGGCTAGTGTTTCGGCGTTGGCGGCGCGGTGGTGCTCGCCGCGATAATCGACGCTGGCGCCGTCTGCGGTGCTAATTATTTCGGCACCGCCCACGCCGACGGGCCCAGTTAGGCGAATCTTGCTGTAGTGGTTGCCGCACTGCAGCCAACTCAGCTGGCCACTTTCTTGTTGCTGATTCTGCCACAGCCCGATACGGCCGCTCATTTGCCAGTGCTGCGGGTCGATTTGGCTGGGAGGGAGGCTGGCGCAGGCCGACAGTAGTAGGCCAAATGCGCCGCTGGCAATGCGCTGCGGATTAGTCATTGAGTAAATTCAGTCGCTTCTGCGTGTCGTAAATAATGGGGCTATCGGGGGTGTCGCGAAGTCCTGCTTGCCAGACTTTGTAGGCGTCATCCTCGCGGCCCAGTAACCAATAGGCTTCGCCGAGGTGGGCGGCAATTTCGTGGTCCTGGCTTTGGTCAAAGGCCTTTTCCAGGTGCACGAGGGCGCCCTGCAGATCGCCCTTTAGGAGCAGTATCCAGCCGTAGCTGTCGAGAATGGCTGGGTCGTTAGGCGCGAGCTCCAGTGCGCGGCGCACCAGCTGCTCTGCCTCGTCAAGGCGAGAGCTGAGGTTGGCAAGCGTGTAGCCCAGGGCATTGAGGGCGGCGCTGTTGTCGGGGTCGCGAGCAAGAATGTGGCGCAGGTCGGTTTCTACCGCGCTGAGGTCGCCAATGCGCTCGGCAAAGAGTGAGCGGGCATAGCGCAGTTTGTCGCTGTTGGGCAGCTGTTCCAGGCCTTGGCTTAGCAGTGCGAAGCCGCGCTGGTTGAGATTGGCCTTGCGCAGAATCTCGGCCTCTAAGAGGTAAATGAACTCTGCTTGTTCGGGCAGTCGCTGCCGCCAGTTTGCCAGTCGCTCTAAGGTTTGCTCGCGGCCGTCAGTGGATAGGCTGATGCTCGCCAGGCGTCGGCTGGCTTCGTCGAACTCGGGTAATTGGGTGGCGCTTTCGTAGTGTCGCAGGGCGTCGTCCCAGTCTTGGTCTTCCTCGGCCATACGCCCCAGTAAATAGTGGGCGCGACTACTTTGGCGAGGGGAGTTGCTGAGACTTTGCAGTTGTTTTTCCGCCTCCTCGGTGTTGCTGAGTTCGCGATTGATCAGTATTAGCTCGAGCAAGATGTCGTTGTCTTGTGGGTGTTGGCGAGCCAGAACCTCGTAGTGTGCCTTGGCTTGGTAGAGGTCGGTTTTAACCAGTCGGCGGGCCAGGTCGTGGCGCAGGCGCTTGTGGCGGGGATTTTGGTCGACGGCATACTTAAGTCTTTCCAGCGCTTCTTCATGCCTTTCCAATTGGCTTAGTGTGCGGGTCTCAATAAGCAGGGCGTGGGGGTTGGCGGGCTCTTCAGCCAAGACTTTCCGGGTTATTGCCAGGGCTTCTTCTTCGCGCTGGCGATACTGCATCATCAGTGCCTGGGCGATGCGCAGGCTGTTGTCCTGTGGATGCTTGCGCGCAATGGCTTGCAGGGCGGTGAAAAAGGCGTCTATTTCACCGGCGGGGCGGCTCAGGGTGGTGGCGGCCATTGCGGCAAAATTGCTATCGCCGCCCAGTTCCAATACGCGTTGCATATGGGGTAGTCCGTCTAGCGGGCGGCCCAGGCGTGACAGGGTGCTGGCAAGAATAAAGTGGGCTTCGCTGCTGTCGGGCTCGCGCAGCAGCCAGCGCTGTGCGTAGTCGGCGGCGACGGCGTATTGGTCCATGTAGTCGGCAAGGCGCGCAGTGGTTTCTATCAGGCCTTGATCCCGAGTGCGGTCGGCCTGGTGGCGGTATAGCTGCAGCGCGGTGTCCAGGTCTTGGTCGCGCAGCGATAGCTCGGCGACCAGGAGTTCGTAGACACTGTCATCGGGAAGGGGGCGTAGCGTTTCGCTGACCGGCGGCTTTTGAGAGGAGGACGCCGTTTCACTAGTCGCCTGTTGCTGTGGAAGCAGGGCGCAGGCCTGGGTGAGTAGCAGTACGAAGGCGGTAAGAGATTTTTTAACTAATGACATCGTGGTCCTGCTGCTGTTGTTCTGCGGTCGTTTGCCGAGCGGGCTAATGCAGAATAATCCTACCTTATTGTGAGCCTTTATGGCGCTAATTGCTGTGGCTATGACCATGTTGGGGGCAATTCATTGCGTCCGGGGGCGACAAATACCCGGCTGGAGTGCTAATAAAATCCACATTTCAGCGCCAACTTGCTAGAATCCGCCTCAGTTTTGCGCTCCCGACCCGGCTTTCCAATTGAATGAAACTGCTCCTTCTTGGCATCAATCATAATTCCGCCCCGCTTTCCCTGCGCGAGCGCGTGGCCTTTGTGCCCGAGCAGATTCACCTGGCCCTGCAGGACGGTGTTGCCTCCGGCTTGGGGGAAGAGTTGGCGATTCTGTCGACCTGCAATCGCACGGAAATTTATGCGCTGGCTGGCGGCGACGCTGAAGTGTGCGAGCAACAGCTGCTGGATTGGCTGGCGCGTTTTCACCATGTAGACCGCGATCAATTGCGTGATTGTTGCTATATCAGCAGTGACAGTCAGGCCTTGCAGCACATGATGGAAGTGGCAGCGGGTTTGGACTCGATGGTGCTGGGCGAGCCACAGATTCTCGGCCAAATGAAATCGGCTTATGCGCTAGCTGCCGAGGCGGGTACGGCGGGTGCGGCGATGAACCAGCTGTTTTCCCAAGTATTTAGTGTGGCCAAGCAGGTGCGCACCGATACGGCGATTGGCGAAAACCCGGTGTCGGTGGCTTATGCCGCGGTCTCGCTGACGCAGCATGTGTTCAGCGATCTTGGCAAGTGCTCGGCACTGTTGATCGGCGCGGGAGAAACCATCGAGCTGGTGGCTCGCCATCTTCGCGATAAGGGGATCCGGCGTATCGTGATTGCCAACCGTACCTTGGAGCGCGCCCGCAAGTTGGGTGAGGAGTTCCAGGCCGAAGCGGTGATGTTGTCGGATATCCCGCAGTATTTGTGCGATGCCGATATTTTGGTGGCGTCTACAGCCAGCCAGTTGCCTATCCTCGGCAAGGGGGCGGTGGAGGCGGCGCTTAAAAAGCGCAAGCATCGCCCGATGGTGATGGTGGACATCGCGGTGCCTCGGGATATTGAACCGCAGGTTGCTGAGCTGGATGATGTTTACCTGTATACCGTGGATGATTTGCGTGAAATCGTCGATGAGAATAAGCGTGCCCGCGAGTCTGAAGCCCGCAAGGCGGATCAGATGATCGTCGAAGCTTTAGAAGGCTGGCAGGCGCGACTGCGCTCGCGCGATGCCGTTGACACGATTAAAGACTACCGGGCCAAGGCGGAGCGCCTGCGCGACGCGGAGCTGGAGAGAGCCCTGCGTCAACTGGCCAAGGGCGAGGATGCGTCGGCGGTACTCGAACAGTTGGCCCGTGGTCTCACCAACAAACTGATACACAGTCCTACAACCCAAATTAAAGAGGCTGGGGCCAAGGGCCGCAGTGATTTAGTGGGTTGGGCGCGTGAGCTGCTGCAGCTGCGCGACCGCGATAATTAGCCGCTCACAACGCCCGCCGTGTCGCAATGGCGGTTAGCTATAATTCAGTCTCTTTCTGCTCAAGCGAGAATCTATGAAGGCATCAATCCGCAGCAAACTGGAAAATTTGCTCGACCGCTACGAAGAAATTGGCGCGCTGCTCAGCGATGCCGAGATTATTGCCGATCAGGAGCGTTTCCGCAGTTTGTCGCGGGAGTACGCGGAAATTGAACCGGTGGTGGCCAGCTATGCGTGCTACCGCCAGGTGAGTGATGATCTTGACGAGGCGCGCGCCATGCTGGCCGAGGATGACGCGGAGATGCGTGCCATGGCCGAGGAGGAGATCGCCAGTGGTGAACAGCGAATAGAGGCCTTGGAGCTGGAGTTGCAGACCTTGTTGCTGCCGCGCGATCCGAATGATTCGCACAATGTGTTTTTGGAAGTGCGGGCTGGCACTGGCGGCGATGAAGCGGCGATTTTTGCCGGCGACCTGTTTCGTATGTATTCGCGCTTTGCCGAGCGCAAGGGGTGGAAGATCGAGGTGCTGAATGAGCGCCCCGGTGAACACGGTGGTTACAAAGAAATTATCAGCCGTGTCGTCGGTCGGGATGTTTACGGCCATCTCAAATTTGAGTCTGGGGCTCACCGAGTGCAGCGCGTACCGGAAACCGAGTCGCAGGGGCGCATTCATACCTCAGCCTGCACGGTGGCGGTTATGCCTGAGCCGGAAGCGGCCGAAGAGGTGGAAATCAACAAGGGTGATTTGCGTATCGATACCTATCGCGCCAGTGGCGCCGGTGGTCAGCACGTGAATAAGACCGATTCGGCAGTGCGCATTACACATATTCCCAGCGGGATTGTGGTGGAGTGTCAGGATGAGCGTTCGCAGCATAAAAATCGCGCCCGGGCGATGTCGCTGCTGGCGGCGCGTATTAATGATGTGCGCAACAATGCACAGCAGCAGGCACAGGCCGATCAGCGCCGCAATTTGGTAGGCAGCGGCGATCGCTCTGAACGCATTCGCACCTACAACTTTCCGCAGGGGCGGGTCACCGACCACCGTATTAATTTGACCCTCTACAAACTCGACGAGTTTGTGCAGGGTGATATCGACCAGATTATTGGCCCCTTGCGTCAGGAGCATCAGGCCGATTTGCTGGCGGCGATGGCTGAATAACGCATGGTGGTGGGAGAGGGCTTAAGCATTGCTCAGGCCTTGGCATGCCAGCAGCAGTTGCAGGATGTCAGTGACACGCCGGGCTTAGATGTGGCGCTGTTGCTTTGCTCGGTGCTAGAGCGCCCCAGGAGCTATTTGTATACTTGGCCGGAGCGCCGGCTTAATGGTGATCAGCAGGCGCGATTTGACGCGCTGTTGGCTCGGCGTCTCGGTGGTGAGCCGGTAGCCCACTTGCTGGGCTACCGCGAGTTTTGGTCGCTGCCCCTGGCGGTTAATGCCGAGACCTTGATTCCGCGGCCGGATAGCGAATGCCTGGTGGAGGCTGCCCTGGAGCTGTTTGCTGACGGCGATGCCGGGCGGGCGCTTGATCTGGGTACGGGCACGGGGGCCCTGGCTCTGGCGCTGGCATCCGAGTGGCCGCAATGGCGTTGCTGGGGGGTGGATAAGTCGCCAGCGGCGGTGGCGCTGGCTGAGCGCAATCGTCAGGCCTTGGCCCTGCAAAATGTGCAGTTGCTGGTGTCTGACTGGTTTGCCGCGCTGTTGCCGCGGCGGCAGTTTCAGTTGATTGTTAGCAACCCGCCGTATATCGATGCGGCGGACCCGCATTTGCACCAGGGTGATGTGCGTTTTGAGCCGCTGTCGGCGCTGATTGCCAGCGAGCAGGGCTTGGCCGATTTGCGGCATATTGTCGCCACAGCCCCCCAATACCTCTGCACTGACGGCTACTTAATCGTGGAGCACGGCTTTCAGCAAGGGGCGGCAGTGCGTGATTTATTGGGTGCTGCCGGCTTTGTTGAGGTCGTCAGTCGGCGCGATTATGGCGGCAATGAGCGCTTGAGTTTGGGCCGGCTCGTCGCTTGAGGAGAAGACTATGCAGGATTTGAGCGACCAACAATTGCTGCGTTATAGCCGCCATATCTTGCTGCCTGAGCTGGATGTGGACGGTCAGCGCAAATTGTTAGCCAGTCGCGCGCTGATTGTCGGCCTCGGCGGTTTAGGCTCCCCTGTGGCGATGTACTTGGCGGCGGCGGGGGTGGGGGAGTTGCATCTGGCCGACGGCGATACGGTGGAGCTGAGTAACCTGCAGCGTCAGATCGCCCACGGCGACGCCGATATCGGTGTCAGCAAGGTGGCTTCTGCGGCGGCAACACTGCGCGCCCTCAATCCCGAGGTGAAGCTCGTTGAACATCACTGTGTGCTGGCGGGAGCGGCGTTGACGGCGGCTGTCGCTGCGGTCGATGTGGTGATCGATGCCTGCGATAACTTGGGTACTCGCTTTGCCGTCAATCGCGCCTGTCTCGCTGCGGGGGTGCCGCTGGTGTCGGGGGCGGCGATTCGCAATGAGGGGCAGCTCAGCGTCTATGATTTTCGCCGTGAGGACAGCCCCTGTTATCGCTGTCTGTATCAAGAGGGCGGAGAAGAGATGAGCTGCGCCGACAGCGGTGTGTTGGCGCCGTTGGTGGGTATGGTTGGCAGTATGCAGGCGATCGAGGCGCTGAAATGCCTGGTGGGTTTTGGTGATAGCTTGTGCGGGCGATTGTTGCTGATTGATGCCAGTACCATGGACATTCGTCAATTGCGCTTGCATCGTGATCCGAAGTGCCCGGTTTGCAGTGTGGCCTGAGAATGGCATAGTGCGGATCAGGTCCTGCCTAACAACAGCAATAATAAGGGGGCGATGATGATCCATCTGCTGCGCGGCTACTATATATTCCACGACGGCCTGTTTGGCCTACTCAAGCATTTGGCATTTTTGGCGCCGCTATTAATGCGTGCCTATTTGGCGCCGGTGATGATTGCTGCGGGCTTGAGCAAGCTCCATCATCTGGATGCTACGGTGCAGTGGTTTGAGCGCAGCCTGGGGTTCCCCGAGCCGCTGTTGATGGCGCAGTTGGCAGCTTACATCGAGTTGGTGGGTGGTTTTTGTCTGCTGTTTGGTTTTGCCCTGCGCTGGGCTTGTATACCACTGCTGTTTACTATGGCTGTGGCGGCGGGGGCGGTGCACTGGCAGAACGGTTGGTTTGCCGTTGCCCCGAGCAATCCTCTCAATAGTGCCGCTAAGCCACTCGCCGATATTGGTATACCCGCTGCGCGCCGCAGTTTGGAAAATAGTCTTGAGGTGGGGCGCCGGCTGGCGACGGCAAAGCAGCTGTTGCGCGAACATGGCAATTATCAGTGGCTGACCGGGAAGGGGCAGCTAGTGGTGCTTAATAATGGCATTGAGTTTGCCGCGACCTATTTTATTATGCTGCTGGCACTGCTGTTCAGTGGTGCGGGGCGCTGGTTGAGTTTGGATTTTTATTTGGACCGTCAGTGCCGGGCCAGTATCGCGCGTTATCGCGCCAATGCCGAGCCGCCGCCTGCCGTGGCGGCTTCGGTGCAGGATGAAGCCGCCTGAGGGATCGTGCCGCTGGCTGCAGTCGTCCCGATTGTGGGCAGTCAGTCCTGCTCGGCATTGTGTTAAAAGCGGTCGAGCTGGTACCCATGATGGTGATTGGTGCTAGAATGCTCGATTATTGTGCAATTCCTAATCTGAAGAAGAGATCATTTTGCTACGAAAGTTTTTTTCACCACCGGCCGCGGAGCGGGCGGACACGTCAAACACTCAGACCGCTGAGGCGGCCCCCGTTGACCAGCCGTTAAATGATGGCGGTAAGTCGCGGCATAAGTCTCGCAAGCCCGAGGCGCCGTGGAGCCTTGATCAGTTTCAGGTGCCCGAAAGCGAGGGTCAGACGCGGTTTCACGATTTGGGCTTGGATGAGCGCTTGATGCACGGCATCGCGGACAGCGGCTTCCAATATTGCTCGCCGATCCAGGCGGCCTCGTTGCCGCACACCTTGCGCGGCAATGATGTGATTGGCAAGGCACAGACCGGCACCGGTAAAACGGCAGCGTTTCTGATTACGATTTTTAATGACCTGCTTAATAACCCTGTGGAGGATGAGCGCTTTGCCGGTGAGCCGCGGGCGTTGGTGATTGCACCTACTCGCGAGCTGGTGGTGCAGATTGGCGAAGATGCCCGGCAGCTAGGTAAATACTGCGGTCTTAATGTGGTGACGCTGATTGGCGGTATGGATTACCAAAAGCAGCTTGAGCGCCTCAATAATGATTTGGTCGATATCGTCGTTGCCACGCCGGGGCGGCTATTGGATTTCTCCGGTCGTCGTGACCTCTACCTGGATCAGGTGGAAGTGCTGGTGATTGACGAAGCTGACCGCATGTTGGACATGGGCTTTATTCCCCAGGTTAAGCGTATTGTGCGCTTGACGCCGAAAAAGAGTCACCGCCAGACACTGTTATTCAGTGCGACCTTTACCGACGACATCATTCGCCTCACCGAGCAGTGGACAGAGGAGCCGGTAAAGATCGAGATTGAGCCGGAGTCGGTGGCCACTGACAGCGTGGATCAGAAAGTTTATCTGGTTGAGTCTCACGACAAGTTTCGGCTGTTGCTGAATATTGTCCGTCAGGAAGACGTGACCAGTGTGATTATTTTCGCCAATCGTCGCGATGAGACCCGCCGTTTGCACGAGCGTCTGCGCAAAGCTGGGGTTCGCTGCGGTATTCTGTCGGGTGAGATTCCGCAGAATAAGCGCTCGCGTACCCTGCAGCAGTTCAAAGATGGTGAAATCAATTGTCTGGTGGCAACCGACGTTGCCGGTCGTGGGATCCATGTGAAGGGTATTAGTCACGTGGTGAACTACACCCTGCCAGAAGAGCCCGACGATTATGTTCACCGCATTGGCCGCACTGGCCGCGCGGGTGCTACGGGTACTTCGATCAGCTTTGCCTGTGAGGACGACGCGTTCTTGTTGCCCGATATAGAAGCGGAACTGGCGATGAAGTTGCCCTGCGAGCAGCCGCCTGCAGAATTGATGAAGTAGCGCGGCCTTAGCTGCGCGGTTCTTCGTCTTTTAGTCTCTCCAGCCACATCAGTGTGCCGCCACAGACGGCGGCGGGCATGATGAATAGATTCAAAATGGGCACCATCGTGCCGAGCATCACCACTGCGCCAAAGCTGAAGCTGGTGCCGCGCTGCCGAGCAATTCGGCGGCGGGCCTCGCTAAAGCTCAGTCGGTGGTTGTCCATGGGATAGTCGCAGTATTCAATGGCCATCATCCAGGAGTTCATCGCGAACCACAGCAGGGGTGCAAGCGGCGATAGGATAAAGCTGGCGATCAGGGTCAATATCGCAAAGCCGGCATAGTACAGTAATTTGCGGCCTTCGCGGCCGATGCTGCGGGGAAAGCTGGCTACGGCCTGCAGCAGAGTCTCGCGGCCGGCAACTTCCTTGCCACTTAGCTGTTCCTCAAGTTTTTCCGCGAGCAGGCCATTGAAGGGGGCTGCGATGAGGTTGGCGATAGTGCTAAAAAAATACATCACAATCGCCAGCAGTAAAATCACGGCCAGCGGCCACAGCAGCCATTCCAGAAAGCCCAGCCAGTTTGGCAGCCAGTTCATCAACTGGTCTATCCACTGGGAGAAACGTGAGATGCTCAGGTAGGTGAGCAGGCCAAAGATCAGCGTGTTGATCGCCAGTGGTAGCATGGCGAACAGGCGTATGCCAGGCAGGCGCAGTAGTTGAAAGCCGCGCATTAGGTATTGTGGGCCGCTGAGTCGGGGGCTCGACATATCGATCGCCTGTTAAAAAAGGCCTATGGTAAGCGCCGCAATCAGTCTTGCAAAGGGGGCGGTGGGCATATTAGCAACGATGCGTATTGTGCTGGTGGCCAAGTCGCCGTTAAATGGTTGGGATGGTTGCCAGAACAGACAGCTTAGGGGGTTGCGTGATGAAAAGAATTCTTGCGGCATTGCCGCTATTATTGGCGATGTCGCTGCAGGCTTATGAGCCGATTAAAGTAGACATGGTGGCGGGTTTGTCGCCCGGCGACGAGCTTACGGTCAGTGCCGAGGGCGGTGATTATCGTGTTGGCCAGGCGGTCAGTTTGGTCGAGCGCGAGGGCGGTGCCGACGTGATTCACGGCATCGTGGTCGGTCGCGTCACTGGCGGGAAGCTGAAAATTCGCGTTGTGCCGGCCCCGAACTGACAAGGATTTTTAGCCTGGCTCCGATGCCGGCAGTGCTTGGCCACAGGTTTGGCAGAGGCAGCGTTGGCCTTCGCCTTGCGCCGCAGCTAAGCGACGGGCCTCGGGCGTGATTGGCGTCGACATGCACCAGCAGTCGATGGCGGGGTCGCCTCGGGCAATGGCGCAGTGATTGTCACCTTCGCACAGTGGGCAGAGCTTGCTGTTTGCGGTATGGCTATTCATCGGTCGATAATAGCGCAAATTGCCTCGCAATGGTGGTGGGGGCTGTAGGGGGCGCGCGATGAGTGATGAGAACGAGCTATTTGCCGAAGAGATGTCAGGGGTGAAGCCCCTGCGCAGTGCGCTGCGGGTAGCCTTAAAAAAGAATAATGCCGATGACATCGCCTTGGCGGCCCGTCGTCAGGCGGCGGTCGCCAGCCGTGCGCCGCGCAATTTTCTCGCCGACAGCGAGCTGCCCATTCTCGATCCCTACTACCTTGTGGAATTTCGCCGCGACGGCGTGCAACACGGTGTCTACCGCAAATTGAAACAGGGGCGCTATGCCGCTGAGGCGCGTTTGGATTTGCACAAGATGACCGTCGAGCAGGCGCGCCAGCAGGTGTTTGAGTTTGTGCGCGAAGCCGCGGCGATGGATCTGCGCAGCCTGATTATTGTTCATGGGCGGGGTAATCACAGCGGTGTTGCGCTGTTGAAATCCCATGTTGCCCACTGGCTGCCACAAATGGATGAGGTGCAGGCATTCTGCAGTGCCCAACCCCAGCACGGCGGTGCGGGAGCGGCGTATGTCTTGCTGCGCAAAAGTGAGAGAAAGAAGCAGGAAAACCGCGACCGCTTGAGCCGCGGCCGCAGTTAATTGCCGCCTAGATATTGGCGCCGTGCTTTTCCAGTGCGGCGA
>NZ_JBFIGO010000061.1:0-16978 GCF_041602295.1 Spongiibacter sp.
ATCATCCAGCTCGGCCGCCAAAGCCAGGGCGCGCTGCGGGTCATTCTCCAGCAGGCAGCGAATGCCCACGGTCATATCGTCGAGGCGGCCGGCGGCGTTCAGGCGCGGACCGACAGCAAAGCCCAGATCCGTGGCCACCAACCGCGCCGGCTCACGGCCGGCGACCTTAAGCAGCGCGGTGATGCCGGGGCGGCAGCGACCGGCGCGAATTCGCCGCAGGCCCTGCTCCACCAACACCCGGTTGGCGTGACTCAGCGGCACCACATCGGCCACCGTGCCCAGCGCCACCAGGTCCAGCAACGCCGCCAGATTCGGCCCGCGACCATCGGCGAACTGACCGCGCTCACGCAGCAGCGAGCGCAGCGCCAGCAGCACATAGAACATGACGCCAACACCGGCTAGGGATTTATCGGGGAAATCGCAACCCGCCTGGTTTGGATTCACAATGGCCAAGGCCGCGGGCAGCGCGTCGCCGGGCAGGTGATGGTCGGTGACAATCACCGGAATTCCCTGCGCCGCAGCCGCCGCCACGCCTTCGAGGCTGGATATCCCGTTGTCGACGGTAATGATCAGATCCGGCTGGCGCTCGGCGGCCACCGCGACGATTTCCGGGCTCAGGCCATAACCGTATTCAAAACGGTTGGGCACCAAAAAGTCGACGTCGGCAGCCCCCAGCGCGCGCAGTCCCAGCACCGCCAAGGTGGTACTGGTGGCGCCGTCGCAGTCAAAGTCACCGACGATCAGCAATTTTTTGCCGTCACTGATCGCCGCCGCCAACGCCTCGGCAGCCGTATCCAGTCCCTTCATGGTCGGTGCGGGCAGGGCATCCAAGCCCAGTTCGGCCTGTTCCGGGGACGCCAAGCCACGGGCGACATAGAGCCGCGACAACAGCGGTGGCAGAGTCGAAAAAGCCGCCAGCTTATCAGCGGCGGCTTGTCGGGGAATAACGCGCGGAAAGCGGCTCACCTCAGGCGCGGATATTCTTGGCCATAAAGTCGTGCACGCCGGCGATTTCGTTGTCGAGCACCTCGTAGCGCTCGTCGAGGTCGAACAGGTCTGCCATGTGGTGCGGCAGGGCCGGTGCCGTGGGGTAGCCCGCCTTCATCACCGCCTCGGGGAACTTGGCCGGATGGGCCGTGGCCAGAGTGATCATCGGCACACTGCGATCACGCCAGCACTCGCGAGCGGCTTTAACGCCGATCGCCGAGTGCGGGTCGAGCAGGTATTCGCTGTCGTCGTAGACACCGGCGATGGTCGCCACGGTGTCGGCATCCGTCACGCTACAGCTGGCGAACAGCTCGCGCACCCGATCAAAGGCCGCCGCTGGCAGCGATACCGTTTCAGTGTTCATACGCTGCATCAAATCGGCAATGGCGGCGCCGTCGCGGTCAAAACAGTCGAACAACATGCGCTCGAAGTTGCTGGACACCACAATATCCATGCTCGGCGACAGAGTGTGTTGCAGCTCCTGCTTTTCAAATTTATTGCCGCTGATCACCCGGTGCAGAATATCGTTTTGGTTGGTCGCCACCACCAGTTGCTCAATGGGCAGGCCCATTTGCTTGGCGAGATAACCGGCGTAGATATCGCCGAAGTTACCGGTGGGCACCGAAAAACTGACCTTGCGCGCCGGCGCGCCAACCGCATAGGCGGCATAAAAGTAGTAAACGATCTGGGCCATGATGCGCGCCCAGTTGATCGAGTTCACCGCCACAAGCTGACGGCCCTCGGGCAGAAAGCTCTGGTCGGCAAAACTGGCCTTAACCATCGCCTGGCAGTGGTCGAAATGGCCTTTCAAGGCGATATTGTGGATGTTGTCGCCCTGCACGGTGGTCATCTGCCGGCGCTGTACATCGGAGACGCGCTGGTAGGGATGCAGAATAAAAATATCAACGTTCGCGCAGCGCTTAACACCCTGGATCGCCGCCGAACCGGTATCGCCCGAGGTCGCCCCCATCACCACGACTTTCTGCTGGCGCTTTTCCAGCACGTAATCCAGCAGGCGACCGAGCATTTGCAGGGCAAAATCTTTAAACGCCAGAGTCGGCCCCTGGAACAATTCCAGCAACCACTCGTTGTGCCCCAACTGCACCAGCGGCGCGATAGCCGGATGACGGAAGTCGGCGTAGCTGTCGTCGATAATGGCTTTGAGGTCGGCATCCGGAATACTGCCAGCCACAAAGGGTTGAACAATTTCAAAGGCCAGGTCGGTATAGCTCAGCGACGACCAGGCGGCAATTTGCTCGGGACTGTAGCTGGGCAGGGACTCGGGCACATAAAGGCCACCGTCCGGTGCCAAGCCAGTGAGCAGAACATCTTCAAAATTCAGGGCGGGCGCTTGGCCGCGGGTGCTGATGTATTTCACGTTGCGAACTCTTGAATAATTTAAGTGCGACTGCGCCAGCCAGCGGCGCAGCAGTCAGTCGACGGTTCAGCCAGCGAGCGATTCCACCCGGATACGCGTCACTTCGCCGACAATCCCTTCCAGGCCTTCGATACGGGCCACGGCTGACGACAATTTACGCTCAACCGTGCGATTGGTCAGAATAATCACCGGCACCAGATTGGCGCCCTCAGCCGGCTCTTTCTGGATCAAGGCCTCGATACTGATGCCATCGTCGCTGAGAATCTGCGCGACTTTCGACAGCACACCGGGCTTGTCCAATGCCGACATACGCAGGTAGTAGGCCGTTTCCACGTCGTCGATGGGCAGCACCGGATGGTCGCTCAGCGACGATGTTTGGAAAGAAAGATAAGGCACACGGTGACGCGGCTCGGCGCTGAGCGTGCGCGCCACATCAACCACATCGGCAACCACTGCCGAGGCCGTCGGCTCACTGCCAGCACCAGCGCCGTAGTAGAGCGTCGGGCCGACGGCGTCAGACTGCACCAGCACGGCATTCATCACGCCGTTCACATTGGCAATCAGCCGCTTTTCAGGAATCAGGGTCGGGTGAACGCGCAGTTCAATACCGCTGTCGGTATCGCGGGCAATGCCCAAGTGCTTAATGCGATAGCCCAGTTGCTCGGCGTAAATCACATCTTCCTGAGCGATGCGGCTAATACCCTCGGTATACACCTTGTCGAACTGCAGTGGTATACCAAAGGCCAGCGAGGCCAGAATGACCAGCTTGTGGGCGGCGTCGATGCCTTCAACATCAAAGGTGGGGTCCGCTTCGGCGTAGCCCAGTGCCTGCGCTTCGGCCAACACGTCGTTAAAATCGCGCCCCTTGTCGCGCATTTCGGTCAGAATAAAATTGCCGGTGCCGTTGATGATGCCCGCCAGCCACTGAATTTTGTTGCCCGCCAAACCTTCGCGCAGCGCCTTGATAATGGGGATACCCCCTGCCACGGCCGCCTCGAAGGCAACGGTAACGCCCCGCTCTGCCGCCGCCGCAAAAATTTCGTTGCCGTGTTCAGCAATCAGCGCTTTGTTGGCCGTGACGACGTGCTTGCCATTGGCAATCGCCTTGAGCACCAGCTCCTTGGCCACGGTCGTGCCGCCGATGAGCTCAACCAAAATATCGACGTTCGGGTTTTCAGCAACGGCGAAGATATCGCGATTAATCGCCACATCAGCGGTATCGCAGTTGGGATTGTCACGGCGCGCGCCGATCTCAGTCACGACGATTTCAGCACCGACACGGGCGGCAATCTCCGCTGCATTGCGCGTTAACACGGCATAGGTGCCACTGCCGACAGTACCCAGACCACATATACCTACTCTGACCGGATTCACCGCTGCTCCTTTCTTTAAATTGAAAACTCAATCGATAAGGCGCCGCGCAATGCGCGGCGTCAAGAATTGCCCATTTTATGCCAGGACGGGGGGCGAGCGCCATGCCGAAGCAGGCGCTACGGGACATTGATGGGCAATTTCTCGCCCATTGATGCCGACAGGCTTAGCGAGAAGCCAGTGGAATGAGCTGATCGGCGGGGCGATAGCCAGGGATCAACATGCCGGTTTCGGTAATAATCGCCGGCGTGCCGGTCACACCCAAGCGCTGTCCCAGCTCAAATTGCTGAATGATCGGTGTCTCGCACTGCTTGGCCGGCAGCGACTGGCGCGCCTTTAGGGCATCCATCGCCGCCAACCGGTCGTCGGCACACCAGGCCGAAACCATTTTGTTAAAGGTGGGAGTACCCACCCCCTGACGGGGATAAGCCAGATAGCGCACCTCTATCCCCTGAGCGTTAAGCGCGGGCACTTCTCTATGCAGTTTCTGACAAAAGCCGCAATCGACGTCGGTAAACACATACAGCGCCCCCTTGGTTTCACCCTTTGGGCTGAAAATGATCATATCTTCGCGGGCGACCTGAGCCAGCAGCTCTTTGCGCATCGGCTGCAGACGTTTCTCAGCAACATTTTCTATGCCGTTTGCACTCAGCTCGTACAGGTCGCCGGCGATAAAGTACTGACCACTGGCGCTGGAATACACTGTCGGGCCATTCTTCATCTCAACGCGGTAGACCCCCGGCATTTCACTGGGCGCCACCACATCAATTTGCAAATCGGGCCGCGAGCGCTGGAAAGCGTCTCGAATCGCCTGCTCGGCCGCGGCATCGACAAAAGTCGCCTTGCCGGCCGTTGACGCATAAGCATTGGCTGACAGGGCGCCCAGCACCATCAGAGAAGCCGCGAAAAGAGGCAGTGAACGGGATAAGATTTTGTGCATTTTCAACTAACTTCTCCGTCAGCATAGGTAGGAAGGTGGGGAATAATAACACTGTGAACGCCAGACGCACGTCAAGTTCAACCGCGAGGGTGGTGTTCACTATGCAAAGTTTGCATTCGCTCACGGGCAACATGCGTATAAATTTGTGTAGTACTCAGATCACTGTGTCCGAGCAATAGTTGAACCACCCGCAAATCCGCGCCGTGATTCACCAAATGTGTCGCAAAGGCGTGGCGCAGCGTATGGGGAGAAATCGTGCCGCGAATACCGGCGCGCTGCGCGTACAGCTTAATACGGTGCCAGAAAGTCTGGCGGGTCATCATTTGCCCGCGGCGACTGGGAAACAATACATCGGACTCCCCGTCAGCGAGCAGCTGTGGGCGAGCGCAGCGCAGGTACTGCTGCAAGCAGTACAGCGCCTCCTCCCCCATCGGCACCAGGCGCTCTTTATTGCCTTTGCCGGTCACCCTAATGACTCCCTGGGCGGTGCTGAGCTGAGCAAAGCGCAGGCTGACCAACTCCGTCACCCGCAAACCGGTGGCATACAGCAGTTCAAGCATAGCGCGATCGCGCTGCTCAATAGCAATGTCGTCATCGGGCTGAGCCAGCAGCGCCTCGACATCGGCCTCGCTCAAGGATTTTGGCAGCGGCCTGCCAAGCTTCGGCGCATCAATATTGGCCAGGGGGTCGTCACTTAAACGCCCCTCGCGCAACTGATAGCGATAAAAACCGCGCAAACAAGACATCAATCTGGCCGTGCTGCGCGCCGACTTACCGCCGCTGCGCTGATCCGCCAAATAATCCAATACCTCGATGCGCCCGCATTGCAGCAACCCGCTGTCGCGCTGCGCCAGCCACGCCGACCACTGCTGCAGGTCCCGGCGGTAGGCTTGCAGACTGTTGTCACTGAGGCCGCGCTCCAACCACAGCGCATCGATATAGCGGTCGATATGGGCCTGATCGCGCTCAGCAGCTAACTGCGCCATGACAAGGCTCCTGAATTCACTGCAAAAATTGTATCCCGGCGCCGGCCAGAAACGCAAAAAAGGCAGCCATTGGCTGCCTTTTTTGCGTGCTCAACAAGTCGCTTACGACTTGGTAGCCAACTTCTCTTTGATACGCGCAGAACGGCCGCTGCGCTCACGCAGGTAGTACAGCTTGGCTTGGCGTACATCACCGCGACGCTTAACCTGAATGCTGTCGATCAACGTGCTGTAGCTCTGGAAAGTACGCTCGACACCAACACCGTGGGAGATTTTGCGAACAGTGAAAGAAGAGTTCAGCGCACGGTTGCGCTTGGCAATAACCACACCTTCAAATGCCTGCAAACGCTCGCGAGTACCTTCCTTAACTTTTACCTGAACGACAACGGTGTCGCCGGGGCTGAATTCCGGCAGCTCTTTGGCGGTCTGCTCCGCTTCCAGTTCGGCGATAATTTTGTTGGTGCTCATGGCATGCTCCTGAATAAATGTTGGTAGCTTCACAGCTAGCTGTCTATTAATTGTTAAGCTCGCGAATATACTCCGCCAGCAGTGTCTTTTCTTCGTCGCTCAGTGTTCTGCTATCAAGCAAATCCGGGCGCCGCAAGTATGTCCGACCCAGAGCCTGCTTCAAGCGCCAGCGTCGTATGGCACCGTGGTTGCCACTTAGCAACACATCGGGAACCACGTCTCCCTCATACACCTCGGGTCGGGTGTAATGCGGGCAATCTAACAGGCCCTGAGCAAAGGAATCCTGCTCCGCCGACTGCTGATGCCCTAGAACACCTGGCAGCAGACGACTGACTCCATCGATCATCACCATGGCGGCCAACTCACCGCCGCTGATCACATAGTCACCGATAGACCATTCTTCATCAATCTCGCGCTCGATCAACCGCTCATCCACGCCTTCGTAGCGCCCGGCAAGCAAAATCAACGCCTCGCTGCCGGCTAATGCTTCCAAACCCGCCTGGTCCAAAGGACGCCCCTGCGGCGATAAATACACCGTCTTGGCCGGTTTAGCTATACGACTGCGCGCCGCATGCAGCGCGCGAGTCAGGGGCTCGGCCATCATAACCATGCCCGGACCGCCGCCGTAGGGTCGATCATCAACAGTCTGATGACGATCCTCGGTAAACTCTCGGGGGTTGATGCACTGCAGCGCCAACACGCCCTTCTGTACCGCTCGCCCAGTGACACCGTAATCAGTGATGGCACTGAACATTTCCGGGAACAGCGTTACCACTGCAATATCCATGGTACTGCCCCTTTCACGTTGCGATCGCCCGAACTTAAAACTCCGGGTCCCAGTCCACCTGGATCGCGCCGCCCTGCAGATCTATGTTCTGCACAAAATCTCCAGGCAAATAGGGGATCAAACGCTCCCTATCATCGAGACTGCCTTCGCAAGGCCTCACTACCAACACATCGTTGGCCCCGGTCTCGATCAAGTGGTCGATCTCACCCAGCAATTGCCCGTTGGCAAATACCTGCAGACCCACCAGCTGATGCCAGTAAAACTCATCGTCAGACAGCGCCGGCAACTGGTCGGCCGTCACGCCCAACTCCAACCCGCAATACTGACGGGCCAGTTCACGATCATCGACACCTTGCAGGTGGGCAACAATGCCCTTGCCATGGCGACGACATTCGTCGATTTCAACTTCCTGCCAGCGACCCGCCTTGTTCAGCAGATAGCCAGAGAAGCCGAGAAAATTCTCTATAGGGTCGGTAAAGGAATGTATCTTTACCCACCCTTTAACCCCGTATACCGTCGATATCTTGGCAACAACGACCGGTTCTGGCGAGGTCGACACCCGCGCTTACTCGGCTGCCGGAGCTTCTTTAACCAGCTTGGCAACGCGATCAGACAGCTGAGCGCCCTGGGCAACCCAGTGATCAATGCGCGCTGTGTCGATACGCAGACGCTCTTCGTTGCCGCGAGCAACAGGGTTAAAGAAGCCCACACGCTCGATGAAACGGCCATCGCGTGAAGTGCGGCTATCAGTGACTGTCAGGTGGTAAAAGGGGCGCTTTTTAGAGCCGCCGCGTGCCAAACGAATAGTGACCATTCTTGTTCCAGTTCCTAGCTTTTTGGGCAGAGGCCTAAGCCACTGCTGCGAAATTTCTGAGCCTATTAACGACCCGGAGCCGTAAAGGCGCGGAATTATAAGGGAAAGTCTGTGTATTTGAAACAGCTAACGCGGTTTTTTCCGACTGGATTCACCAAGCCGCCCAAACCGCCCCCACTCGCCCGCCAACACAGACAATAAGCTACTGTTTTTCTAACACTTTTCCCAAACCCCACGCCCAGCTCGGCAGCTTACGCCAAGCCGACAATTACATGCCGGGGAAACGGCCGCCACCGGGGGGCATCATCCCGCCCATACCCCGCATCATATTGGTCATACCGCCCTTCTGACCCATCTTTTTCATCATCTTGGCCATCTGTTTATGCTGCTTCAGCAGGCGATTAAGGTCCTGAATCTGCGTACCAGAACCCGCCACAATGCGTTTTTTTCTAGAGCCGTTAAGCAAATCCGGATTGCGGCGCTCAGCCGGTGTCATGGAGTTAATGATCGCCTCCATGCGGGTAAACATCTTGGTATCCAACTGACTCTGCGCCATCTGCGCCATATTGCCCATGCCCGGCAACTTATCCAGCATGCCGGTAATACCGCCCATGTTCTGCATTTGCTGCAACTGGTCGCGCAAATCTTCCAGATCGAACTTCTTGCCCTTCTTGAGCTTCTTGGCCAGCTTCTCCGCTTTTTGCTTGTCGAGCTTGGCCTCAGCCTCATCGATCAGCGACAGAATATCGCCCATCCCCAAAATCCGCGAGGCGACGCGATCCGGGTGGAAGGGATCCAGCGCATCAGTCTTCTCACCGACACCCAGGAATTTAATCGGCTTGCCGGTGATATGGCGAACCGACAGGGCGGCACCACCGCGGCTGTCAGCGTCGGCCTTGGTCAGCACCACCCCCGTTAATGGCAGCGCCTCACCAAAAGCCTTTGCGGTGTTCGCAGCATCCTGGCCGGTCATGGCATCGACGACAAACAGCGTCTCAGCAGGTGTAATGGCCGCATGCAGGTCTTTAATCTCGGTCATCATATCGCTGTCGATATGCAGACGACCGGCGGTATCGACAATCACCACATCGTAAAAACGCAGCTTCGCCTCGGCGACTGCCGCCCTGCCGATATCCACCGCTTTTTGTTCCGTGGTGCTGGGGAAGAATTCAACCCCCACGTCCTTGGCCAGCGTTTCCAACTGCTTGATGGCTGCGGGACGGTAGATATCTGCACTGACGACCAGTACCTTTTTCTTTTCTTTTTCCTTCAGGTATTTGGCCAGCTTACCCACCGTAGTGGTTTTACCCGCCCCCTGCAGGCCGGCCATCAAAATTACCGCCGGCGGCTGAGTGGCAAAATTCAGCCCCTCATTTTTGTCGCCCATAATATGTTCCAGCTCTTGCTGGACAATTTTCACGAACATCTGCCCGGGACTCAGGCTTTTGCTGACTTCTTGACCCACTGCACGCTGGCGCACAGCCTCGACGAAATCCTTCACTACCGGCAGCGCCACATCAGCTTCCAGCAGCGCCATGCGCACATCACGCATTGCATCTTTAATATTGTCGTCGCTGAGTCGGGCCTGGCCGGTGACATGGCGCAGGGTTTGCGATAAACGTTCGGTCAGGTTTTCAAACATGCAATCAGCTCTCAAAAGTCGGAAATACGCCTACTCTGTGCGGCTGTATCGACAGGCCGCCACCAAGACGCTTACAATCAGCCCCACTTATAGCGCGCAGCCGGGCTGACAGAAAGACGCGGAAGTATAACCGAGTCACTCCCCAGACCCCAAGCGCAGACAGGGAATCCGGCAAAGCCGAGCTAGATGAACATTGCAAGCAGTCTAATCGCTATCCTACTGTACCTCCTCGCCACCGCCGCCCAGGCGCGGCGATTGCGCGCTGGCAGCGGCCAGCAGCTTAGCCGGGCCAGCCTGACACTGGGGCTGGCGGCCATGGCCGCTCACGGGGTGGCAGCGATCACCGCCATCGCTACGCCAGCTGGCGCCGACCTGGGGCTTTCCCAACTGTTTTCGCTGCTCAGCGGGCTGATTTGCGTAATCACCGTAGGCGCCAGCCTGCGCCGACCACTGCACAATTTATTGCTGGCGCTGTTCCCGCTGGCGGCACTGGCCATTACCCTGGAACTGCTCCTGCCGGGCAGCGAGGGCGGCGAACGCTATTCCGCCGGCATGTACAGCCATATCATTTTGTCGATCCTCGCCTACAGCCTGCTGACCATCGCCGCGGTCCAGGCGATCGTACTGGCCAGCCAGGACCGCATGCTGCGCCAGCACCAACTGCGTGGCCTGCCCAGCTTTATGCCGCCCCTGCAGACCATGGAAAGCATGCTGTTTGAGCTGATTGCTGCCAGCCTGCTGCTACTCACCGCCGCCATCGCCACCGGTGTATTATTTGTCGACGACCTGCTGGCCCAGCATTTGCTGCACAAAACCGCGTTTTCGGTGCTGGCCTGGATTTTACTCGGGGTATTACTGGCTGGCCGACTGGCGCTGGGCTGGCGGGGGCGCACCGCCATCCGCTGGACGCTGTGGGCTTTCGCCTTCCTGCTGCTCGGCTACCTGGGCACCAAAATCGCTCTATCGCTGATTCCCACAAAGCCTTGAGCACATTCACGACCGCTGCGGCTTGTGCCGCCGGCGGTTTTTCTTCAAGATTGGCACTGCATTTTTTATCGGGAGTTTAGGGCTTTTTGAACGAAGCACCGCTGGGTATATTATTTGGAATATTGGCCTCGCTGATTTTCTTTTCCGGTTTCTTCTCCGGCTCTGAAACCGGAATGATGTCCCTTAACCGATATCGCCTGCGTCACAAGGCGAAAAGCGGCCACCGAGGTGCGCGCCGTGCTGCACGCCTGCTGGAAAATCCTGACAGCCTAATCAGCACCATTCTTATCGGCAACAACCTGATTAACAACCTCGCCGCCGCCCTCGCCACCGTACTGACTATTCGCCTCTACGGCGACAATGTGGTGGTGCCGGCATCAATACTGCTGACTCTGGTCTTTTTGATCTTTGCCGAGATCATTCCCAAAACCATTGCCGCCTACAAGGCCGAAATGGTGGCCTATACTGTCAGCCATATCCTGCTGCCACTGCGCAGCTTGTTGTTCCCCGTCATCTGGCTGGTCAGCCATATCACTCATTTCGTGCTGCGCATCACCGGCGTAGAAAAAAATGACGGCAGCGAGCACATTGGCCTCGAGGAACTGCGCACCATCGTCGGCGATGCCGGCCACCTGATTCCCAAGCACCACCGCGGCATGCTGCTGAATATTCTCGATCTGGAACTCATCACCGTCGACGATATTATGATTCCGCGCAACGAGGTCTACGGTATCGATATCGAATCCGAAACCACCTGCATTATCGAAAAACTGCGCGATGCTGAATTCACCCGCATTCCGGTCTATCAAAACGATATCGACAATGTTGTCGGCATTTTGCACCAGCGCGACATCATCAACAGCGTTGACGAACTGGGCCGGGTGCAACGCGACAAGCTGCTGCAGGCACTGCGCTCGCCCTACTTTATTCCCGAGGGCACACCGCTGCACACCCAGCTGTTCAACTTCCAAAAACAGAAGCGCCGCATGGGTATCGTAGTCGACGAATACGGGGTCATGCAGGGCATCGTCACCCTGGAAGACCTGCTGGAAGAGATTGTTGGCGAGTTCACCTCGAACCTAAGCACCGATACCGACGACATCACCCACCAGAGCGACGGTTCTTTTGTCATCGACGGCACCACCACCGTGCGCGACATCAACAAGACGCTGAAATGGGAGCTGCCCACCGACGGCCCGAAAACCCTCAACGGCCTACTACTAGAAAAACTGGAGAGTTTTCCCGAAGCCATGGTCGGCGTCACCATTGACCGCTATCGCTTTGAAATTTTGGAAATGAAGGGGAACCTGATCCAACTGGTGCGCGCCTACCCCAAGGCCAAAACCAAGGCCAAGCGCAGCCTCCACAACTAGCAGTAAAGGTCTAAGCGTAGCGGGCCTTGCAGCGGGCATTGGCCCTCTGCACTATCTCTCGGCGAGCATCGTTATCCAGCGACGACCACTGGCGAATCTCCTCCACCGTGCGATAGCAGCCCGTACAAATATCTTTGTCATCCAGAGCGCATACCGAAATGCAGGGCGACTTCACCGGCTGAGCCTGCCGTTCAGAAGACATCGACGCCCTCCTCCTCGCCACCTACCTGTGCCGACGCCAAACTCTGGGGACGCAGCTCAGCCAAGAAGCGCTGACCGTTTTCAACGTAGTGCTGGGCTGACAGCGCCAGCGTCAGCTGCTCGACATCGCTGAGGCTGCGCTTGACCTTGGCGGGCATACCCATCACCAGCGAGCCATCGGGAATTTCCATCCCCTCCGTCACCAGCGCATTGGCGCCAATCAAGCAGTTTTTGCCAATCTTGGCGCCATTGAGCACCACCGCATTCATCCCGATCAGGCTGCCGTCGCCAATAGTGCAGCCGTGCAGCATCACTTTGTGACCCACCGTTACATCTTCACCGATTTCCATCGGAAAGCCGTGATCCGTGTGCAAAATACTGCCGTCTTGAATATTGCTGCGCGCACCGACGCGAATCTCTTCGGTATCGCCGCGAATCACCACGTTAAACCAGATACTGACTTGATTTTGCAGCACGACATCGCCGATCAGTGTGGCGTTATCGGCAATAAAATGGCCTTCGCCATACATCCTGACCTTGCGGTCACCCAGTTCATACAGCATGAGCTATCTCTCTTGCCGCCTACAGCAGCACGTTTACGATTTCAGTGACGTCGAAGGCCGGCTCTTCGTAGGGATGAGCGCGCTTAAGCGCGTGCAACACATTTTTCAGCGCAGGCTCTTCGCAGAGCATTTCTACCCGGTATTCCGGCACAACCTCCAGCTTACCCCGCTCGCCAATAAACGGCTGGGCGTCCTCGCCCGGCTTAAACTGGCCGTAACCCAGGGTCTGCCAGCAGCAGTGCTGGTAATCCCCCTGGCGACCGGCACCGGCGGCAAACACCGCGTCTTTTACCGCCTCCAAGTGCGAGGCCGGCACAAAAAACACCAGCTTATACATTGGCCCTGCCATCCTGACTTGCGTAGAACTCCTCGGCAAAGGCCGCCAGGCGCCCCTCTTCGATCGCCTGGCGAATTGCCGCCATGTGGTTCTGATAGTAACGCAGGTTGTGGATGGTGTTTAGCTGAGCACCGAGAATCTCACGGCACTTATCCAAGTGGTGCAAATAGGCGCGGGAGAAATTCTGGCAGGTGTAGCAGTCGCAATTGGCATCCAGCGGCTGGTCGCTGTGGCGATGCACGGCGTTGCGAATTTTAATCACGCCGCTAGAGGTGAACAGGTGACCGTTGCGCGCATTGCGGGTGGGCATCACGCAGTCAAACATATCGACGCCGCGCATGACCGCCTCGAGAATATCCGAGGGCTTGCCCACGCCCATCAAATAACGCGGCCGCTCCGCCGGCAAATGCTCAGCGAGACTGTCCAGCACCTTCAACATCTCGTCCTTGGGCTCGCCCACCGACAGACCGCCGATCGCATAGCCATCAAAGCCAATATCTTGCAGACCGGCCAAGGATTCGCGGCGCAGCTCCGGGTACATACCACCCTGAATAATGCCAAACAGCGCCGCGTCATTGCCGGCGTGGGCCGCCTTGCTGCGCGCCGCCCAGCGCAGTGACAATTCCATCGACTTGCGCGCCTCGGCCTCGGTAGCCGGATACGGCGTGCACTCGTCAAAAATCATCACGATGTCCGACCCCAACTCGCGCTGCACCTGCATCGACACTTCCGGGTCCATATAGACCTTGCTGCCATCAACCGGCGACTGAAAGGACACGCCGTCTTCGCTGATTTTCCGCAGCTTGCCCAAGCTCCACACCTGAAAGCCACCAGAGTCGGTCAATATAGGCCCGTTCCAGCCGATGAAATCGTGCAGATCGCCGTGGGCCTTAACCACCTCGGTGCCCGGGCGCAGCATCAGGTGAAAGGTATTGCCGAGAATGATCTCGGCGCCGATTTCATGAATATCCCGCGGCAGCATGCCCTTGACCGTGCCGTAGGTGCCCACCGGCATAAACGCCGGCGTTTGCACCTTGCCGCGCGGGAAACTCAGTTCGCCGCGGCGCGCCAAACCATCTTGCGCACTGCAGCTAAAAGACATGCGACAGTCACCGGTATCGGCGCACTGATCACCGGCTTGAGAAGTGGCATCAGTCATCGCCAATATGCTCCTGTTGCTGGGAGGGGAAAACCAGCATGGCATCGCCATAGCTGAAAAAGCGATAGCGCTGCGCCACCGCATCGCGGTAGGCCGCCATCACCGGCTCGCGACCCGCCAGAGCGCTGACCAACATGATCAGCGTCGACTCCGGCAAATGAAAATTGGTCAGCAGGCCATCGATACTTTTGAATTGATAACCGGGGTAAATAAAAATACGGCTGTCGCCGGAAAACGCGGCAATTTCACCATGCTGCGAGGCACTTTCCAGGCTGCGCACACTGGTGGTGCCCACGGCAATCACTCGCCCCCCGCGCGCCCGCGTGGCCTTGACCTTATCGGCCACCTGTTGTGACACCTCGATGTATTCCGCGTGCATTTCATGGTCGCGAATATCGTCGGCGCGCACCGGCTGGAAGGTGCCAGCGCCGACATGCAGGGTCACAAACGCCCGCTCGACACCCTTGGCTTCACAGGCTGCCAAAAACTGTTCGGTAAAATGCAGGCCGGCGGTCGGCGCCGCCACCGCGCCGTCGCGGCTGGCGTAGACCGTTTGATAGCGCTGCTGATCGGCCGCTTCGTCGGCGCGATCGATATAGGGCGGCAGCGGCATATGACCAAATTCCTCGAGACGGCTGAGCAGCGACGCGTCAAAGCGCAGCTCAAACAAGGCACCCTGGCGGCCCAGCACTTCAACACAGGCATCGCTGACCGGCGCGTGCTCATCGGCAGCTAAATATAAACGACTACCGGGCTTTGGCGACTTGCTTGAGCGCACATGGGCCAGCGCCTGGCGCTCGTCAACCAGTCGCTCGATCAAAATTTCGATGCGCCCGCCACTTTCCTTGGCCCCAAACAGCCGCGCCGGAATCACCCGCGTATCGTTAAAAACCAGCAAGTCACCGTCGCGCAGATAGTCCAACAAATCGGGAAATTGGCGGTGCTGGCGCTCACCCTTGCTGTCCAGCACTAATAAACGGCTGCCGTCGCGCTGCGCCGCCGGATAGCGGGCGATCAGTTCGTCGGGCAGATCAAAGTGAAAGTCGCGGCGTTGCATACTCATTGGTCACTGGCGAAAGGGCGCAAGATTAACGGAAATCGCCAGCGGACTCCAATTACAGCGAGGGCAAATTCCTAGGCAAGAAATTGCTTCACACGATTGACCCGCCCGAAAAGGCTGCCTATAATCCCGCCTCCTCTCAAAGCCAGTGTGATGGAATTGGTAGACATGAGGGATTCAAAATCCCTTGCCTTCGCGGGCGTGTCGGTTCGAGTCCGACCACTGGTACCATATCTCAGTTTTTCTAAACGCCTGCAAAGCGTCAGCCTGAACCCCCTCAGCAAAACCTTCTAACACACAAGCACCCAGTATTCTCCGGCATCTCAGCGCCCGATCAATGGCGCCAAACACAGCACAGAGATACTGACGCCCGCTACCGGGATTTCTTCGAAACAGAAATTGACTGATTGATTTCCGCCATTTCTTTGGCCGTCAAATTGCGCCACTGGCCAACCTTAATGCCATCGAGTGATACATTCATAATCCGCGTTCTCTTCAGCCGCACCACCTCGTAGCCAAAGTGCTCACACATGCGCCGGATCTGGCGATTCATGCCCTGAACCAGCACAATTTTAAAAACACAGCGACTTAGCACCATCACTTTGCAGGGTTTAGTCACCGTGCCGAGAATGGGCACGCCCTTGGCCATCACTTCGGCAAACTGGCCGCTAATGGGCTTGTCTACCGTAACGATATACTCCTTCTCGTGGGCATTTTCTGCGCGCAAAATCTTGTTGACGATATCGCCGTCGCTGGTCAGAAAAATAAGCCCCTCTGAATCCTTGTCCAAACGCCCGATCGGGAAAATGCGCTTTTTATGCCGCACCGCGTCGATGATATTGCCCGGCACATGCAGTTCAGTGGTGCAGGTAATCCCCACCGGTTTGTGATAGGCGATATACACGCGCTCAGATTGATTCGGCGTTTTAGTGCGAATGCGCCGGCCTTCCACCATCACCACATCGCCGGGCATCACCTTGGCTCCCAGACCGGGAAACTTGCCATTGATGGTGACCTGCTTTTGCGCGATGAGCTTGTCAGCTTCGCGGCGCGAACAGCGCCCCGAATCACTGATAAATTTATTAAGGCGCCTACCTTCGTTTTCACTCACATCTTTACTCTCACGGTTATTCTCATTTCACCCAAGGGGCTATAGCCACCCTCTTCTGCCTATTTAAACGCTACGTGGATTCACGTTTTCACAAACACGCAATCGACACTCAATAGCCTTCGAGGCTGGTGCCGGGATCACAGCGCATTGTTGCACCGTCGCAGGGTGGCCACATAGTGCATGAAGTGCTGTTGGCATGAAAGTGCCCACGCCTCTACGATCACAAGCGACGGCGCCAGCAGCGCAGCCCGTGAGGACAATAGCTAGCGGCTAGACAAGCTGCGAACCCAGTATTTATTAGACGTACCCTGCACAAGCAAGCTAAACACCACCACCCCGAACACCATCGACTGAATTGTCCACCAGTAGGGCAGGCTCGTTGGCAATGACAACACCAGTGCAATCGCTATCGCCCCGCGCAAGCCACCCCAAATCAATAACAGCTGCCAGCCAATCGAAATCGGCCTGCCAAGTAACTTACTCAGTAGCGCTAAGACCACGCAGCCGTAACGACCCGGCCCTAGCGAGAGCGCTCGCAATAAGCATAGTAAATGTCCGCAAGTCGCACCTAGCCAACTATCCGGCGCAAGCTGTCTGCGGCCAGCGCCACAAGACGAATCACGCACATCTATTCACTGCCCTTCACATTCGCTTGTCCCGCAAGTCACCATTACCCACAATGGCCACTATCGTAAAACCAGTACAATGATAATCCGCGCAGCGAAGCACCATTACAGCAACACCGCCTTATGTTTGCAGCGCACGCATTACCATTTGCTAATCGTCACTAGCCTCTGCGGGACTTTCCCGAGCCGGC
>NZ_JBFIGO010000062.1:0-16493 GCF_041602295.1 Spongiibacter sp.
CGATTGGCACCGATGCTGCTCGGCATGGGACTGCTGGACGGCGTTGACGACGCCGACATTCTCGCCTGGCAAGACCCCGACGACGGCGACGGCGACGGCATTTCGGGCCGCGCGGCAATCCTGAACCCGGCCGGCGACTCACCACAGGTCGGCCGCTTTGGCTGGAAGGCGGCGCAGGCCTCGCTGCGCGAACAAGTCGCCCAGGCGTTTGCCGAAGACTTGGGCATCGACAATCCGCTGCGACGTGCCGCCAGCTGCGCCCAACAGGCCAAGGGTGATGGCCAACTGCTGCTGCACTGCCAGCGCGCCTCCGGCGCCGACCGCGACGGCGTGGAAATTAGTGAATCCCTGCTCGACGCGGTGGTCTTCTATGTGGCCAATTTGGCCATGCCGGCAGCGGCCGCCGAGCCACACGCCGCTGGTCAGCAACTGTTCCAGCAGCTCGGCTGCGCGGCCTGCCATCGCCCCGCGCTGCCCGCCGGCAAGCGCAGCGCCCGCGCCTACAGCGATTTACTGCTGCACGATATGGGCGCGGCCTTGGCAGACCCGGTCGCCGAAGGCGATGCCCTGGGCAGCGAATGGCGCACCGCGCCGCTGTGGGGGCTTGGCATACGCAGTCGCGAGCCCGACAATACCCGTCTGCTGCACGACGGTCGCGCCCGCAGTATCGCCGAGGCCATTCACTGGCACGGCGGCGAGGGCCAGCGCGCCGCTGAGCGCTTTCAGCAACTCAGCGCCGACCAACAGGCCAGCCTGATTCAGTTTTTAAAGGAGTTGTAGATGTTCATGCCCGCCCTTCATCGCTGGCGCCAACTGGCGGCACTACTGAGCCTCGCGGCCATCACTGCCTGCACGCCACCGCCGCAGCAGCGCCTGCTGAACGACACGGCAAACACCAGCTTACTGCCGGCCCACCGCGACTTTGCGCTGGCCAGCGCCCAACTCTATGAGGCCAGCCAGCGCTTTTGCCAGGCTCCCGATCAAGCCGGCCTCGATGCTAGCCGCGAGCGCTGGCGGCACAGCGCGGTGGCCTGGTCGGCACTGCAATTTAAGGGTTTTGGGCCGCTGACAAGCGACAACCAGAGCTGGAAGATCCAATTCTGGCCAGACAAAAAGAACCTCGTCGCCCGCAAGCTCGAAGCCCTGCTGACTGGCGAGGAGGTCATCGACCGCGAGCTCATCGCCAAGCGCAGTGTCGTGATCCAGGGACTGAGTGCGCTGGAATACCTGTTGTTCGACGCCAAGGCCGGACAGCTCGCAATGTATCAGGGCGAGCCCTCTCGCCGCTGCGCCGCACTGACCGCCATTGCGGCTCACCAGCAGCAACTCAGTGAACAACTCCATCGAGACTGGCTGCCCGAGCACGGCAATTACATTGCGACATTCACCCGCCCCGGCGCCGACAACCCGCATTACCCGGATCACCAACAAGCGATTGCCAGTATCGTCGAGTCGCTGGTCGCCGGCGCGGAATTGATCAAGCGCGACAAACTTGAACGCCCGCTGGGGCTGGCCAGCGACGCCGGACACCAACAGCGCTATTTGCTGGAGTGGTGGCGCAGCGCTTTTTCACGCGAGGCCATCATCGGCAATCTCAACGCCATGCAGCGCCTGTATTTGGCCGACCAGCGCTATGGCCTCGATGATTTTCTTCGCGGCCACCAACACGCGGCGCTCGCCGACCAGATCATTGCCGCATTTGAGCAGGCCATCGCCGCCGCGCAGGCGGTGGAAGGCAGCCTCTTCGAGGCCGCCGGCAACCCCGCGCAACAGGCCGCACTGGACAATCTCTACACGGCGAGCCAGCAATTGGTGACACTGCTCAAAAACCCGCTCCCCGAGGCACTGGGGATTACCCTCAGTTTTAATGGCGCCGATGGAGACTGATATGCAGCGCCGCCGATTGCTGCTCGCCGCCCTCGGCCTGCCGCTGGCAACTGCGCTCGGATCATGTCGCCAGCAGAGCGCGGCAAGGCCGCCTTATACGCCGGTATGCAGCGCCGCCAGCGACCACAGTGGGCAGCCTCTGCTGGGCGTGATGCACGGCAGTCAATGGGCGTTTTCACTGGCCGGCGAGGAGCGCGGTCACGACAGCTGCGTACACCCCCAGCGCGGTGAAGCGCTGTTCTTCGCCCGCCGCCCGGGCAGCCACTTCTATGTTGTGGATATACACAGCGGCGCACTGCGCCATAGAATTCATACCGCCGACGGCTACCACCTCTACGGCCACGGCTGCCTGAGCGCTGACGGCCGCTGGCTATACACCACCGAGAACCATGTTGCCGGCGGCGGCCGCGGCGCCATTGGCGTCTATGACTGTCACCGCGATTACCGCCTGCAAGGCCACCTCGACTGCGGCGGCATCGGCCCCCACGAATTGGCGCTGATGCCGGATGACCGCCACTTGGTCGTTGCCATCGGCGGGCTGAAAACCCTGCCCGCCTCCGGCCGCCAGACGCTCAACCCCGACCAGCTCGCGCCGGGCCTGAGTTATATCGATCTGCACAGCGCCAAGGTGGTCGAGTTTGTGCCCGCCCCTCACCCGCAACTCAGCCTTCGCCACCTGGACGTGAACCGCCAGGGCGACGTCATCGTCGGCGCCCAATTCCAAGGCGCCGTGCCGTCGGGCCTGCCACTGGTCTACCATCACCGCCGTGGCGGCGCGCTACAGGCACTGGATAGCAGCGGCCCGCTGGGCCTTCGCCAGGATTACGTCGCCAGCGTCGCCACCGACGATCAGCAGCAGGTATTGTGCAGCTTCCCAAAGGATAATCTGCTCGCCTTGTGGTCGATTGCCGACAAGCGCTTTGTGCAAAGCTGGCAGCTGCGCGACTGCGCCGGCGCGGTGTTTGATCCCGCCCACCAGCAGTTTATCGTCAGCAGCAGCTCGGGCCAGCTGATGGCGGCTCGCGCCGGCCAGCGCGAATTACAAGCCCTGGCCTATCTGCCCCAGCTGCGCTGGGACAACCACCTGAGCCTGGTCGCACCTGCGCTAGCTGCGACCCTCGCACACTCCTAGGACACCGCCATGAAACGACGCAGCATACTCAAGCAGGGCCTGGGCATCGGTTTAGCCAGCGCTCTGCCGCGCTTCAGCCTGGCCATGGCCAGACCGCCAGAAGACGGCAACAGCCTTGACTACGACTATGTACTGCGCGCGGAGAAAGGCCGTGCGCAACTAGTCGACGGCGGCATCAGTGATATTCTCGGTTTTAATGGCCAGTTCCCCGCCCCGACAATTCGCGTGCGCCAGGGCGAGCGCCTGCGACTGCGCTTTGACAACCACCTCGACGAGGCCAGCACCATTCACTGGCACGGCATTCGCCTGGACAATGCCATGGACGGGGTGCCGGTGCTCAGCCAGGCACCGGTCGCCCCCGGCGAAAGCTTTATTTACGACTTTGTCTGCCCCGACGCTGGCACCTTTTGGTATCACCCCCACATCAACAGTATTCGCCAACTGGGCATGGGCATGGTCGGCGTGCTGATCGTTGAGGAGCGCGAGCCTCAGCCCTATCACGAGGTTATCGTCGGCCTCAAAGACTGGCGACTGCGCGCCGACGGCAGCTATTTGCCGCTGTCGATACCCCGCGAGGCCTTTCGCGACGGCACCCTGGGCACGGTCAACACCGTTAACGGCCAACAGCGCCCAGTGATCGAGGTGCCCGCCGGCGCGCCGCTGCGCTTGCGGCTGCTCAACATGGATAACACCCGGGTTTACCGCCCCAAACTGGGCGGGGCCACACCGCGTATGCTGGCGCTGGACGGCAGCCCACTGACACCCCACCGCCCCTTTGCGCTGACACCACTGGGCGCCGGCATGCGCATGGACTTGGGCCTGATCGCGCCGCCGGCCGGCACTGAAGTTCCGGTCTATGACCAACAAGGCCGCTTTGGTGTCGAGCTGTGCCGGCTGCGCAGCGTGCCCCCTGGCCAGCCAACACCGGCACTCACCGCCCTGCCCAGCCTGCCCGCCAACCCCATTGCCAAGCCCGACCTGGCGCGGGCCGAAACCCTGCGCTTTGTCTTCGAGTGGCAGGGCGCGCTGTCACCGACCGGGCACGACGGCCAGGCCGACCACAGCTTTTGGCTGATCAATCGCCGCGCCTGGGGCGAACACGGCAAGCAGAGCTTGCCGGCGCCGCTGGCTGAGCTGCAACGGGGTCGCAGCTATATCGCCGAGCTGCACAACGCCACCCCCCACCAGCACCCCATTCATCTGCACGGTTTAATCTTTACGGTACTGTCTTCCGACAAGCGCGACATCACTCCCTATGAGAGTGACACCATACTGCTGGAAAAAAACGAGCGGGCGCGCATCGCCTTCGTAGCCGACAACCCCGGCCGCTGGATGTTTCACTGCCACGTCATCGAACACATGAAAACCGGTTTAATGGGTTATATCACCATCGCTTAAATAGCCTCGCCACGGCCTAGGGGCTTTTCACAATGGCCAATGGAGATTCATTCGGATACTATTTGATCGCCTACAGCAAGGAATGCCATCACGCGGATGAAGCTAACCAGCAAAGCGACACTTATCGTCATCAGCACCATGCTGTTCACGATCACCTCTGGACTGCTGGCCCGCGAGTTTTTCATCAATCCGAAACTGCGCAAAATTGAACACGCCGCAGATACCCGCGATATCCGCCGTTTCGAGCAAGCTGTAGAGCGCTATCGCGAAAATCTGCAAAGCCGAGTGAAGCGCATTTATGCTGCCGCCGGCCTACTCGAATCCCTCGACAAACGCGTCGATTGGTCTCCCGTCGTCGAGCAACTGGCCCACATTGGTGGCTACGAAGAGCTCGACTATTTTATTCTCGCCGACGAAAACGGTCGCAATGCCAGCGTGCATGCCGGAGAGTTGATCACCGAGCCGCAGCAACTTCCCTCGGCCGCCGTGGTACAGCAAGTGCTCGCCATCGCCATCGCCAAACTCGATAGCGCCAGCGACATCACTACCTCAGAAGTACTACTCAGCAGCGCCGACGGCCCGCTGATCTTTGCCGCAGGTCGCGGCAGCTGGCACAGCGCTCAGCTGCCCGCGACCTATGTTGCTGTCCGGCGGGTAGACAGCAATATGATCGCCAGCCTGGGCGAGCGCCTCGGCCTGACCGTCGCCGCGATCAGCCATGAAGAAAGCCTTCAGCAACGCCAGCACTACGGCATCGAATTAGGCCAGCGCAGTCGCGACGATACCCTCTACTCCCTGTTAAAAAATCGCCAGGGAGACATTATTTTGCATATGCGCTTCAACACCGCCCCACGCGCCTTTGACGACGACTTCTTCAGCCCGATCATCCTGTCCTCGCTGGCCGTCGCCATACTGGCCTGGGCCTTCGTACTGCTACTGATGCAGCACAGCATCCTGCGCCCTATTGAGCAGTTAAGCAGCACAATGCGACGTATTCGCCAATCCAGCAATTACCGCGAAAGACTGGTCTACCGCAACCGCGATGAATTGGGAAAACTGGTCGACGAGTGCAATGAACTGCTCAACCACGTCGCCGCCCATACCCAGCAACTAGAGGCCTATTCCTACAAAGACGCGCTCACCGGCATCGGCAACCGCAGGCTGTTTCAAGAGCGCCTTGACTACCAGTGGCGGCTCGCTCGCCGCAAGACCATGCCGCTAAGCGCGATTGTTTTTGACTTGGACTATTTCAAGCAGTACAACGATTGCTACGGCCACGACGGCGGCGACAGCGTACTGCGCGAGTTTGCCACACTGCTGGAACAGACCTTTAGCCGCGACACCGATGTCGTCGCCCGCACCGGCGGTGAGGAGTTTATTGTGCTGCTACTGGACGTCGATTTGAACAATGCACGGGCACTGGCCGAAAACGCCCTGAACGCCCTGCGCCAACGCGCCATTCCCCACGCCGCCGCTCCGCAGCGCAACATTGTCTCGGCCAGTGCCGGTGTCGCCTGCGCAGTCCCCCAGAGTGGCGACAACTCCGAAAGCCTCATTCGCCAAGCCGATGCCGCGCTATACCGCGCCAAGCAAATGGGGCGCGACCAGTTAGCCGTTCACGACGCCAGCAACACTGGAAACTAAGTTTTGACCGCCAATGGGCACTAAAAAAAACGGGGGCTGATAGCCCCCGTTTTCACAACCTGTCAGCACTTTCGCGCTGCGGACTAGTTACTTTCAGCGCTCAGCTTCACCACATTGCTGGCGGTATCAGCCGGGCTATCCGCGCCTAACAGAGAACTGACCCGATCACTGTCAGCGGGCTTTGCAGCCTTGTCACCGGCAGGCGTTTTCCGCTCTGCCACCTGCGCTTTAACCTCAGCGGCCTTGCTGACGGTCTTTTTCGCTGCCGCCGTAGACGCCGCTTTTTTGGTCGTCGCGCGCGCCTTTTTGACCGGTGCTTTGTCGGGCGAAGCAATACCGGCTTTTTTCACCGCCGCTTTTTTCACCGTCGCTTTCTTGCGCGTTTTAACCGCAGCCTTGTCCGCCTTCTCTTTACTGGCCTTGTCCTTTTTCACCGCATCCAGCAAATCGCTAAAGGCCTTTTCGACACACTCACGGTAAAACGCCGGGTCTGGCATGCTGTCGCGATCACCGAGAATCGACATGGTCACCACACCGCTGGAGCTAAACACCAAGTGGAACAGGCCCACCCCCGGTGTTAGCAAACCGAGACCGTAGTAGCGCACCATCTGGGCTCCCGCCGAATACAGCGGAAACGGAGGCCCTGCAACATTGGAGACCACCGAGCTGATACCCAGGGGCAGATGCTGGGTCAATTCGTTGTTGACATAGGTATTCACCAAGGGCCGGGTCAGTGCCGGCGGCATAACCCCGGCCAACCGCAACACATCGACCAGCGGCGAGTTCTCGCCAAACACTTTGGCGTCCTGACTGCTGGCATAAACAGCCTTGAGGCGCGCCAGGGGGTCATCCATCTCGGTGTGGACTTCTACAAATACCGAGCCCACCTGATTATTTTCATCGGACACACCGCGGCGGGTCCGCATATTCAGCGGAATCGATACCGCCAGACTGTCCTCGGGCAATTCATTGTGATGCTGCAGATAACTGCGCATACCACCGCCCACCACCGCCAGGACGACATCATTAATTTTCACCCCGGCGTGGTCTTTAATCAGCTTGACGTCGTCCAGCATAAACTCGGCAGCCTCAAACACCCGGTAGGGGCCGACCGGAGTGTTGAAACGCGTGCGCGGCGAGGTAATTGACGGCATGGGAATTTTTTTGCGAGCCACGCCCCAGGCCAATTTGCCGAGATCCTTAATGGTGCTGGCAGCGCCACCCAGTATCTTGACGCTATTTTTAACCTGGTTAACCGCACTGGCCGTGCCCAGGTAGAGCGAACTCGGCGCAACATCGACCATCACCGTCTCCGGCGCCTCAGGCACCGCCTCCGGATCAGGCTCGAGATCGTGAATGACCGACATAATGGATGAACCACCGGCGCCATCTACCAGCGAGTGGTGCATCTTGGTGTAAATGGCAAAGCCCCCCTTAGGCACACCGGGGATGTTGTCCAGGCCCTCGATAATATAGGCCTCCCACAGCGGCCGCGACATATCCAGCGGCCGCGCGTGCAAGCGAGCGATCAAAATACACAGCTGGCGCCAATCCCCGGGCTGAGGTAACGCCAAGTGGCGGATGTGAAACTCGACATCAAAATTGGCGTCTTGCACCCAATAAGGGCGATCCAAATTACCCGGCACCTTGACCATGCGCGAGCGGAAAATAGAGTGTTTCTTAAGGCGACGCTCAAAATTTGCGATCACCCCTTTAAAACGCACAAACCCGCCAGGTGCGGTCGATGGATCATAGATCCCCATGCCACCGACGTGCTGTGGTGTATTAGGGTGTTCCAAGTTAACAAACGCCGTATCGAGTACGCCTAACTGCTTCATCCTTTAAACCTCGTTATCCGCTAATCCCTTCACTGGCCCGACTTCACGACTGTATTACTCAAGGGCCACTTTCCAGCTCTGCATATATTGCGCCAACAGTGTACCGACCTTAACAGCCTGCGCCATACGCCAGACGGGCTAACTACGATACAATTTATTTGCAGCGTTGCACAGCCTCAGCCCTTGTTGCGCTGCCGGGCCGGCGGTGGTGCGCCGACATGGGGCACATTGCGTTGACGCGCCAGTTCAATCTGTTTTTGGCGGTCGCGGAAACGCTGGCGCTGCTCATCGCTCAACTGTGCGTGGCAGGCGGGGCAACTCACCCCCTCCTCGTAATCCGGGCTCTGCTTGTCACGCTCGTCTATCGGACGGCGACAGCCGTGACACAGTTCATAGTGACCGGGCTGCAGCCCCTGCTTAACCGACACGCGGTTATCAAAAACAAAGCACTCTCCCTGCCACAGGCTGGACGCCTCATCGACCTCTTCCAGATACTTGAGGATGCCGCCCTCCAAATGGTAGACCTCGTCGAACCCCTCTTGCTTCATAAAGGCCGAGGCTTTCTCACAGCGAATCCCGCCGGTACAGAACATCGCCACCTTCTTGTGTTTGCTGGGGTCATAGTGCTGGCGCACATAGTCGGGAAACTCACGAAAGCTTTTGGTTTTAGGGTCCACGGCGCCCTTAAAACTGCCAATCTCCACTTCGTAGTCATTTCGCGTATCAATCAGCACAACCTCCGGATCGGAGATCAGCGCATTCCAATCCTTGGGCTTAACATAGCTACCGACCACCTGATTGGGGTCGATATCAGGCACGCCCATGGTGACAATTTCTTTTTTCAATTTTACCTTCATACGGTAAAAGGGCTGCGCCTCGTCATAGGATTCCTTGTGACTGAGGTCCGCCAGCCGCGGGTCGGCGCGCAGCTGTGCCAGCAAACTGTCTATGGCCTCGCGACTGCCCGCCACCGTGCCATTGATACCCTCTTCGGCCAACAGCAAGGTTCCGCGTATACCGAGTGCCAAACACTTATCCAACAAGGGTTCGCGCAAGTCGTGAAAATCCGGCAGGCTGACAAATTTATAGAGAGCCGCCACTACGATATTTGCCATCTCAGTGCCCTGCCTCTTTTTTACTGCCGCCCAGACACTGGGGCGAATCTGGCACCGCCACGGCCTGCTCTCGCCACTCATCCGGGCTGAACAAATGCAGGGCCAAGGCATGAACCGGCCCCGCCAACTCCTCGGCCAAGGCCGCGTACACCGCCTGGTGTCGCGCTACCCGACGCTTTGCCGAGAATGCCGCCGCCACTAACACCACTTTGAAATGGGTTTCCGAGTTAGCGGGAACACTGTGCATATGGCTCTCGTTAACCAGCTCCAAATGTTCCGGGTGAAAACCAGCGACCAACTTGTCGCGAATGGCTTGCTCGATCTGCATGGAAGTACGCTCCTATTTCAATACCCGGCATTATACACCGCGAGCACGGCGAGCGGCCGCCACCGCCGCTTCAGCCCAAGGCAATAGCGCCCCCGGTTCGTCAATCAGTTCTTCCGGCGCCAAGTGGTAACTCAAGCTGACCCACACACCGCGCCGCAAATAGCGAAAGGCCGGCAACCCGCGCTGGCGATAGGCCGCCACACTTTGTTCATCGACCTTGAAATACAGCTGCTGGTCGGCGACTAGAGCAAACATCAGTCCCTCACAAAACAGGCCGTAACCGCCAAACATCCGCCTCGCCGTCAGCCCAGCCAAGGGCCGCAACTGCTCCAACAAATAGCGAATCGATTCATCCATCGCGGGCCGCCGTGAAGGCCGCCAAACGGACCTGTAACTCCGCGGCGTCAGCCGCCAAGCCCCAGCGCATATAGCCGCTGTCACCACAGCAGTACACTCGACAGAGAAGCCCCTGCTGCAGGGCCTGTTCGGCCAGTGTTTGCGCCCGTGCCAGTGGCATTTTAAAGGTGGTGAATAATGGCTGATAAAATACCGCGTCGGCATCGGCACCCAGATGCGTCACCAATAGTCGCGACTGATCAGCGGCATTGCGCCGCAGGCGCTCCCGCGTCGCAGCCTGCCAAGCGCGGTCTGCAAACAGTTCCGGACCGAGACACTGTGCCGCCCGGCTCAATGACCAGGGGCCAATATCGCGCTGCAATTCGGCCAGCCAGTCACTGCCGGCCAATACCGCGCCCAAGCGCAAACCCGGCAGGCCAAAAAATTTACCAACCGAGCGCAGTAGTAGCACCCGAGCATCCTGCAACAAGCGATTTGCCTGATATTCAGGACAGCAATCAACATAGGCCTGGTCCACCACCAGCAGCCCGTCTCGAGGCAGAAGCGACAGGCAATACTCGAGATCTGCCAACGGGATTTGACGGCCGTCGGGGTTATTGGGACTGACTAGCACCAGGTAGCGAATCTGCCAACGGCGAATGTCGGCCGCCAAGGCCTCGCGGCCGTAGTCCGCAAAGTAATGGCAGTGATGGCCGGCCAATTGCCAGCGGTAAGCGTGTTCCTCATAAGCCACCGCCGGCAACAACACCGCGCCACGCTCACAGAGACGAGGCAACAATTGAATCACCGGCTGGCTACCCGCCGTCAACAGTAATTGCCCCTCATCAACGTGATAATATTCCGCCGCCGCACGCTGCAAGCTTGAGCAGTCATAAGGGAGATGACTAAAGCAGTCGTCAGGTAGCGGCGGCACCGGCCAGGGCCAGGGGTTAATACCCGTCGCAAGATTTAACAGGGGTTCAGTCATACCCGCCGGGTACTGACGCTGGCGGGGGTCACCCCCGTGCACGGGTGGGCGCCGGCGAGTCACAGGACAGCCATCACAAACAATAGCAGCAGCCACAGCAGGCTGACGCCGTCGACCAAATGCAGCGCCCTAGCCAAGTCAGCAGAGCGCGGTGACCGCCCCTCGCCCAGTGTCGCCCGCCGCTGGTGCTGGCCGTGATAGCAAGCCTCACCACCGAGCTTCAAGCCCAATGCTGCCGCGCCGCTGGCCATCACCGCACCGGCATTGACGCTCTTCCAACGCCAGCCCTGAGTCATCAAGCAGCGAAGGGCACGCGGCGATGCCCGCAATAGGGCAAAGCTCAAGGCCGTAAGTTGGGCGGGGATAAAATTCAGCAGGTCATCACTGCGCGCAGCGACCCGACCAAAATAATTAAACCGGGTATTGCGATACCCCCACATGGCATCAAGGGTATTGCTTAAGCGATGCGCCAACACCGCCACCGGTCCGGCCACAGCAAACCAGAACAGCGAGGCAAGCAGTGCGTCGCTGCTGTTTTCCAGTGTCGTTTCCACCGCAGCGGTCAACAGCTGTGACTCATCCAGAGACGCCGTATCGCGACTGACGATATAAGACAGGGCGCGCCGCGCGGTATCGAGGTCGCCAGCAGCCAGCGCATCAACAATGGGCAACACGTGCTCGCGCATGCTCTGCCAACCTATCGCCAAATACAGTACCAGCACGTCCAGCAGCCGCGACAACCACATTGACTGTTCAGCCAACATCGCTGACAAACACAGCAGCACCACCAGCGCGGGCAACACCGCCAAACCGTAAGCCAGCGCGCCCAGCAACAGCTGCGCGACAGCACTGCCGCGATTTAACTGCCGCTCCAGCGCGGCGGCCAAGCGGCCAAACGCGACCAGTGGGTGAAGCCGGCGCGGTTCGCCCAGCACGCGGTCAAGCGCAATAGCCAACAACACAACAAAGGCAGTGGAAGTCAGAAGTTCGTTCATTGAATTTGGCTGAATCAGGTAATTAACGCCTAGCGCAGGCGCCTATCCACGCGACTCAGGCTGGACCGTGTAACGACAGAGGAACGGGACTGTAATCAAGCCCCCGATGGGGGTCAAGCGGCGGCGCCCATCAACCCACCAAACGATAGAAATTCACCGCGTTGTACCACAGCACCCGGCGCGCGGAAACGTCGCCCAGGGCGTTGCCGATAATTTCGATATCAATGGGATTAAACGGCCGCGGCGAGCGCGTCGACGGCAGATCGGTGCCGAACATTAGCGCATCGGGATTAATATCATACAGGCGGCGCACCACCTGACTGACCGCAAAATCAACGCGACCAAAACCGGTGGCCTTCACCCGGACCCCCCGCTCCACAAGGCGATACAGTAAGGGCAAGCCCTCTTTACTCAAGCCCAAATGGTCAATGCTCACTGCGGGCAATTCACACAGCGCCGCCTCCAGCTCGCCCAGCGCAGTGCTGTCACAGTATATCTCGGCATGCCAGCCCAGCATTTCATGCACCCGCTTGGCAAAGTAGCAGAGATGCTCAACAGCCTCCGAACCTCCCCGGCGCAAATTAAACCGCACCGCGCGCACCCGCTGCCGGTCCAACTCCTGCAAGGCCTCGTCGGAGGTATTGTGCGGCAACTGTGTCACACCGACGAAATGCGGCCCCAGGTTAGCCAGCGCTGCCTGCAAATAGGATTGGTCAAAACTCTGAAACGATCCAGACACCACGGCCCCGCCGGCAATCCCCAGCTGAGCGGTCTGATGGATATAGTCATCAACGGTAAAAGCGGTCGGCAAAAAGCCGTCATTGCTGACCAGCGGATAGGCGGGATCAATAATGTGCAAATGTGCATCAAAAATCAGATGTTCCATAGCTCGCCAGACTCCTTAGCGGGTCTATACTCCCTGACAGGCCCTTATTTCCCGGTCTCCGGCCCTGCACGCCGGAATACTCGCGCTGACGCAGCGCTGCTCAAAAAGCAACCAGAATCCCCAACATGGCAGAACAACCGCGACATTGCAAACTACCGATTTCCCTCAGTATCGGACTCGAGCTGCGCCGCCAGACGGTGCTTCGCGGCGATCCACTGCGACATATATTGATGACTGCGCAGGCTGTGGTGACGCAACATCGCGCCAATAAAATTGCCCTGTCGCTGCACCTCCAGTGCATCCGACAATTGCGTTAAACGCGCCGCCAAGGCCGCGTTGTGCGGCCCCGTGGCAAAACGCGGCAACAAGGCCTCGCCGGCGGCCACCGCTTGGTGCCAGCGTTGGCGATCGCTGTACAGGGCCACCACTGCCTCAATATAGGCGTCGGCGGTGTCGGCCAACATCCCCGGCCAGACTCCCTGACCGACCATAGCCTCGGCGCCCACGGCGGTCGTCACCGATGGCGTGCCATATTCCATGGCTTCCAGTAATTTACCTTTCTGCCCGGCGCCAAAGCGCAAGGGGGCCAAACACAGCCGTGCGCGGCGCATTACCTCGCCGGCATCTGGCGCCCAGCCTTTAAGCAAAAAACCCAGCTTCTCACTGTGCAGCTGTTGCGCCTTGGGAGGGGGATAGGCGCCGTAAATATGACACTGCACACCCGGCAAGCGACGCCGGATCTCCGGCCACAATTCACTGCGCAGATAGCGCAGTGCATCCCAATTCGGAGCATGGCGAAAATTGCCAATACACAGGCAGTGCTTGCGATCGTCAAAGTCCGCCTGGTTCGGCTGACAACCGTCACTGAGCAAGGGATAGTAGTGCAACAATGCCGCCGACACGCCGTAGTGGTTTTGCAACAGCGCCATTTCCGCTTCTGAAATAATCAAACTGAGGTCACTGCGCCAAATCGCGGCCAGTTCACGCTGCGCTAGCTCACTGTTTAAATCGCCCGGAGCGGGCCTCATAACCTCGTCGCCGCGCTTCAAGGCCTGGTGTCGAGCCTCACGCAAACTGTGCAAGTCCTGGGTATCCAATACGCGCAGGGCCTGCGGACACACATTGGCCACCCGCCAGGAGTACTGTTCCTCGCTTAAAAAGCGATCAAACACCACCATCTGCGGCTGCAGGCTGGCCAACACGGAATCGAAGCTGTCGCAGTTAAGGCGAATTGGCAGCTCCCCAATCCCCAGCTCGGCAAGGGGGTAGCGCTGCGAACTGGGCGCGGCAGCACAAGCGAAACTGATTTGCCAACCCTGACTGCGCAGCAGCTTTAGCAGTGCCAAAGTCCGCCGTCCCGCCGCCGAGGAATTGGGCTCCGGCCAGACGTGGCCAATATAGAGCAGTTGGCGGACGGCGCTCAAAGCGGCCACCCGCAGTTACCAAGTAGTCGCTGCACGAATCCACATCACTGTAAAAAAAACCGAGGGACACACCGCGGCCGCAAAGGGCTGACACGGTCATTCATCGGCTATTTTACATACAAAGCCCGTGAATTGGCCCGCTAAAAACACCGGCGCGATGACCGCCGCCCGCCAGTCCCCGCCACCGTCGACCAGCGCCAGTGTCCAGCGACAGGCTGACCAGGCCCGGATCGGGCACGGCAATCACAAGAACAAACGGCTATTGCGCTCGCTAATTTGCTGGTTCAAGGTCCAGTAATCGTAGATCACACCAAGCAGGAACAGCCCGCCGGTAAGGAGGTAGAGCAGACCGCTCAACCACTTGCCAAGATAAAAACGGTGCAGCCCAAAAATGCCGAGAAACGTCAGCAGCACCCAAGCCACCGAGTAACTGGTGTCCCCCGAGGTATAGCGCCGATCGGCCGACCGTTCCATTGACGGGATCAACACCAGATCGATAAGCCAGCCGATAAAAAACAGCCCCAAGGTAAAAAAATACACCGTGCCACTCACTGGACGCCCTAAATAAAAACGGTGAGCCCCCATAAAACCAAATATCCAAAGTACGTAGGCAATCACCACATTGTGAGTATTATTAAGATTACTCCCCAGCGAGCTCCCAGCCATTTTTTAACTCCCAAATCCATAATCACAGCGCGAAGGACGTTCGCCCTGTATCAACACGGCCATTACTGCACCAAACACAACTCAAAGATAATCGAGAGTGGCTCGCCGCCGACCTCCGCCGCCGGTTCGTCTATCGCAGTCACCACAAAACCCGCAGCGGCAAACAGCTGCAGCCAATCACTTAAGCGGCGAAAATACCACGGTGGCGCGTCGCCAAACTCCGCGCGCAGATCGCCCGGCATCCCCTGCCAACTCCCCTCTAGCCAGGCCCGCTGGTAACCCTGCGCGCCGGCAGTAAAACAGGGATGCAGTGTTTGTACCAACACCCGTCCGCCCGGCGTTAGCAATGCCGCCAGCACGCGCAGCACGCCTTCTAAAGACTCTCCCAACAGAGAAAAATTGCACACCGCCACATCAAAACGCGATGCCCAGGGATGCGTGGCCAACTGTTGATAACTCAGGCAGTGGCAGTTCGCGGCGCCCTTGGCCCGCGCTGTCGCAACCAACTCCGGCACCGCATCCACCCCCTCCGCCGCAACGCCCAAGGCAGCCAATTCCCGCAGCAACCAGCCTTCACCACAACCGACATCTAGCACCCGCTGCGGCGCCAGCCTGGCAATTGCCGCCACAATCGCGCGATTGGTCGCCGTCACTCTACTGACAATCGCGCCGCGCTCTAAGGCCCTCACCCAGGGCTGCGCGTTGCGCTGCCAACTGTCCAAAATTTGCTGTTCCCGCTGCTTAGTCATTGCCCTCTCCCTGGTCACAGGGGCTATTTTGGCAACCGCGGCCGATAAAGAAAAGTCACATGACAGCCAGGCCAGCGCTGCGTAACATGAAGTCTCTCCGTCCCCGCGCACTGCGCGCCGCCAATGATATGCCCGATATTATTTTCAACAGCCAACACTTCGAACTGAGCCGCGGCGAAACCTTACTGCAGTGCTTATTGCGCCATCGCCAAGCTATCCCCCATGGCTGCCAAGCAGGGGTTTGCCAGAGTTGTCGCCTGAAGCTAGTAACGGCCGATGGCACGATCGACATCGCCGCCGCTCAGTCAGGCCTGAGTCCCAGTCAGCGCGCCGAAAATTTGTTCCTGAGCTGCCAACTGCAGCCCCGGCAATCTCTGGAGGTTGCCCTTGCGCACGACGGCCGCGACTGGCAGCCAGCCACCATCACGGAATGCCGACAGATAAGCAATAGCGTGTGGCAACTCAGTCTTGCCACCGCGCTGCGCTGGCAGCCCGGCCAGTACATCAACCTCACCCTAAACGGCGTCGACAGCCGCTGTTACTCGGCCACCAACCTCGCCGGCAGCGGACACTTGCAGCTGCATATTCGCCGCTTTCCCGACGGCCAAGTCAGCGACGCCCTGTGTCAACGCCAGCCCGGCAGTGCGGTACACATTATGGGCCCGGTGGGCGAATTTTTACTGCGCGATGATCGCCCGGCAAAACGCCTGCTGCTGCTGGGCAGCGGCACCGGTCTCGCCCCGCTGTTAGCGATCGCCCAACACGCTCTGCTGCGCCTGCCCGACACCCCGATCACCTTGATTCACTGCGCGCGCACCCCCGCTGAGCTGTATGACTGCGACGCTCTGCAGGCCCTGCAAGCCAACAGCGCGATCACCGTGCAGCGCGCACAGTGGGGGGAAGCCGCTGGCGACGGCAATCTGCCCACGCTGGATACGCAGCTCGACGAACTCGGCCCACTGGGCAGTGATCAGTGTTACCTCAGCGGCAGCAGCGCTTTTGTGCAGCGCTATCAGCGGGGGCTGTTTATGCGCGGCGCCTCCCGCGCGCAGATCTTTAGCGAGGCCTTTTTAGACTTCAGCCAACAGGTCTGACTAAAAACCCACG
>NZ_JBFIGO010000063.1:0-16455 GCF_041602295.1 Spongiibacter sp.
CCAGCCCGGCCCCCACCAGCGCTCAATAGCACCTGCACCTAGCTCCCAATTACTCACCTTGGCGGCAATATAGGAGCCGTCAAAGCGCAGCTCATCGTCGTCAGCGGGGTCTAACACCTGGCTTACCTCCAGGCCGGCGGCCAGGGCGTAGCCCTGCCACTGCATACTCAGGCCGGCACCACCTTCACCACCGACAACCCCCTCGAAGCCAGAAAAAGCTGGCTCTTCGCTTTGCACGCTCAGGCTCAATTCGGCGCGAAAACCCGGGCGACCCTGCTGCCCACGCTCAAACTGCAGGTAGGCCCTGGGCATACCCACCGCCGCCAGGTCGCCACTTACGGAGCGCTCAAGCCCGCCATCGACCGCACTCCAGCTAAAGGGCCACGTGGTTGCCGGGCGGCCTAAATGTCCGCGATCCGCTAACTTTTGCAGGGCAAAGCGCGCCTGCGCATCGCCAGCTTCTAGCCACGGCGCAGCGTGGCTTACCCCATTCAGACCCAGGTACGCTACCGCCCCACCAACCTGAATCCAGTGCTTTATGGCCATAACCGTCTCTTCTTTTTACTGTCTGTTCTTTTTTGCCTTAACCAAACCTAACAAAAGGCCGTACGGGCTAGACTTTTAGCGCCGACCATGGCATCGCCACTGAGCACTGCTGTTGCATAAAACTTACCAAGACCAAGGCGCGCTGCTCGCCATCGAAAGACTGAAAAACCGCCTTAAGGTCTTTAAAGGGCCCCTCGGTCACGCACACTTCCTGACCAGGGCAAATACTTGGCCGATCCCCGAGCGAACCGAGCATCCCGCGTACCTGGGCAATCACCCCATCCGCAACAGGCGTGGGGCGACCAGCAAAACCTATAACTTTTTGCACACCTCGGGTTGAGCGGATTTTTGACCAAGCAGGGTCCTCTTCACCAAGCTCAATGAACATATAGCCAGGAAAAAGCGCTTCGCACTGTTGTACGCGCTTACCAAGCTTGCATTTATCTACATAAATTTGGGGGTAAAAACAGGTGACACCCTGATTGCACAGGTTTACCCGTGCACGCTCACCCTGATTGGGTTTATGTTGAACAACGAACCACATTAAGAAAGACCTGAGCATCCCTACCCAATCAAAAAAACCAACGCTCCGCAGTATTAAAGCCCCAATATCCACTCGGCTTCATACTTGCCATAAACGGGCAACGCTACCCAGACCAGATCCACCAGCGACGCAAATCCAAGCGACACTCTACCGCAAAGCGCTCTAGCTGAAAAGCACAACAACGACACATCCATTCACTCCATTTAGGCGCTGATACAATGTAAAAAACGTAACACTGCTAAAGTATATTTGAGGTTAGATGGCGAAGCACTAACTACCAAGAAGGTAATGAAACTCATCGAAATACACTTCATATACCAAAGCGAAGCTAGCTGGTAAAACGACAAAAAATTTCTATCGAGAACGCGGCCCTCGGGCGGCGCATGGGAAAATGCCTGATCAGCCGGCGCAAAACACCTATCCAGCCGCACGATATAATCCGCGCTCTCCAGTTAAATGGGTGCGCACCCCGACGCGGCACAGACTTTACACTTCAAACAATGACATTCACCACAAGAGCCGCGACAATAGCCCTTTTACTTCCCGTCACTCCCTATGACTCAGCACTGCTTACTCGGCGTCGATACCGGCGGCACCTTTACCGACTTTGTGGCGGTGGACGCCAGCGGCATCCGCCTGTACAAATGCCTGTCTACGCCGCAGCAGCCCGAACTGGCTATTTTGCAGGGCATTTCGGCGCTCGGCCTGGACGATAAAGTCCGCGACGGCGCGCTGACCATCGTTCACGGTTCAACGGTAGCAACCAATGCCGCGCTGGAAGGCAAGGGCGTGCGCACGGTCTACATTGGCAACCGCGGTTTTGCCGACTTGCTGACCATTGGCCGCCAGACCCGCGACCAGCTGTACAATCTGCGCCCGCCCCTGAAAGCTGCGCCGCTACCGAGCGATCTCTGCCTGGAAGTGGATAGCCGCGTGGATGCGCAGGGCAGGGCCTTGCAACAACTCGACGCCAGCCAGCTCGAAGCGCTGCGCAGCCAGATCGAGGCGCTGAAACCCGACGCTGTGGCGATCAACCTGCTGTTTTCTTTTCTCAATGACCGCGACGAGAAAGCCATACAAGCCTGCCTGCCCGACACCCTGTTTTGCTCGCGCTCGTCGGAGGTATTACCCGAATACAAGGAATACGAGCGCGGCATGGCGACATGGCTCAATGCCTGGCTCGGCCCCAAGGTGCAGAATTACCTGCAGCGTTTACAGGCGGCGCTGCACCGCACCCCCCTGGCGGTTATGCAGTCATCGGGCGGCACCACCGACGCCAGCAATGCCGGCAAGCGCGCGGTGAACCTGTTGCTGTCGGGTCCGGCGGGGGGGCTGGCCGCAGCGCGTCAGCTGGGAAAAATGATCGGCCGCGAGCGCCTGATCACTTTCGACATGGGCGGCACCTCCAGTGATGTAGCGCTGATCAACGGCGACATTGCGCTGACCAGCGAAGGCCATATCGGCCCCTACCCGGTCGCCGTGCCAATGGTGGACATGCACACCATTGGCGCCGGCGGTGGCTCCATCGCCTATATCGACCACGGCGGTCTGCTGCGTGTGGGCCCGGAGTCCGCAGGCGCCGACCCCGGCCCCGCGGGTTACGGCAAGGGCGGTGACCGGGCCACCGTTACCGATGCCAATATCGTGCTCGGACGGCTGCCCGCCGACGCCCGACTGGGGGGCAGCATGCCTCTGCAGCGCGACGCCGCACATGCGGCCGTGGCGAGTTTGGCCAAACCGCTGGGCCTGAGTGTCGCCGACACCGCCGCCGGCATTGTCGAAATCGCCAATGAGCATATGGTGCGCGCGCTGCGCGTGATCTCGGTACAGCGAGGCTTTGATCCCGCCGACTTCAGCCTGTGCTGTTTCGGCGGCGCCGGCGGCCTGCATATTTGTGCGCTGGCCGAGGCCCTGGGCTGCCACGACGTCATTGTGCCTAACTATGGCGGCGTCTTCTCCGCGCTGGGCATGCTGCTGGCACCGCGCGAGCGGCAACTGTCGCGCACAATAAACCAGCCGCTGGCCACCCTCGACATTAAAACGCTGCACCAGCACTTCGCCACACTCCAGCAACAAGGCGAGCAAGCGCTGAGCGCCGAGGGCGTAGCAAGCGAGCAGATCGATCGCCAAGCTTCTGTCGATCTGTGTTATCACGGCCAGTCCTACACCCTCAATATACCGTTTGATGGCGACCTGGAGGCCTGCGCGGCACACTTTCATCGCGCCCACCAAAAGCGCTATGGTCACCGGCTGCAACTCCCCGTACAACTGATCAACCTGCGCCTGGCGCTGCGGGCCCCGGCGGCCCTGCAAACCCTGCCGCCCCAGGCAACAAGCGCGCCGCACCCGCCAAAGTATCAACAACTGGCCTTTATCGACCAAGCCGTGCCCAGTTACCCACGCGAACAACTGGCACCGGAACAACAGTTAGTCGGCCCGGCGCTGATCTGCGAGGCCGTCGCCACCACCTGGCTGGCGCCCGGCTGGCAAGCGCGGGTCGACGAGCAAGGACATCTCCACCTGCAACACCCCGATCAATGACATCCCGCGGCTCGCGGGCTACAGTGAGAACAGTTAACCACCGTCACACGAGTTGCTATGCCGGCTGACCACGCCCCATCTTCGCTGTTTGAGCGCGGAATTAACCACTCGCGTATCGCCGAGCTTCGCGAGCGTTTTTTGCGGCTGAATACCGCCAGACTGGCGCGCAGCCGCAGTGCCCTGCAAGAGCGTCAGCGGCTGTTTTTCGACGCCCTGCCGCTACTGCTCCACCTCAACCACCCGGCCCTGCCGGGCTACACCCGCCGCGACACCCCCTGCGGCATCGACAACTACTGCCCCAGCGAACGACTGTTGGCGCGCGTTCAGCAGTACATTGCCAGCAGCTTCCACTACCTGCCGTCAGCGGCCGCCACACAAATCCACAGCGTATTTTTAATGGGCTCCTGCGGCAGCATCGCCCAGTCGGAAGACTCCGACCTAGACGTATGGCTGTGCCACCGCAGCGGCCTGCCAGACCAGGCCCTGCAACAGTTGCAAGCGAAAACCACCGCCATTTCCGACTGGGCCGCGGAACTGGGACTGGAGCTGCATTTCTTCCTGATGGACAGCGAGCAATTTCGCCGCGGCGAACACGACCACCTCAGCGCCGAGGCCGCCGGCACCAGCCAGCACTATTTATTACTCGACGAGTTTTACCGCAGCGCAGTGTTACTGGCCGGGCGCTACCCGATATGGTGGCTGGTGCCACCGGAAGAAGAGGAAAACTACGAGGAATACACCGCCCTGCTACATTTGCAAAACTACGTCGGCCCCGACGAGTCCATTGATTTCGGCGGTGTCGCGGCGATTCCTGCAGGGGAATTTATCGGCGCCGGTGTCTGGCAACTCTACAAGGCCATCGGCTCGCCCTATAAAGCGGTACTCAAGCTCCTGCTCACCGAAGCCTACGCCCGAGACTTTCCCGATGTGCAGGCGATCTGCCTGACGATCAAGCAGCGCGTCTACCAAGGCGAAGAAGACGCCGATGCCCTCGACCCCTACACCTTGGTATACCAGCGCCTCGAGGACTACCTGACCAAGCGCGGCGAAAAAGACCGGCTGGAATTAGTTCGACGCGCCTTTTACTTTAAAACCGGCCTGCATTTATCGCGGCCCCCATTGAGCCAGCAACAACCGCGCCGCCAGCGCATGGAAACCTTGATCAGCAACTGGCAATGGCAGCCCGAGCAGCTGCTCAACCTCGACACCCGTCACCGCTGGAAACTGCGCAGGGTGCGCGACGAACACCGCTTTTTGGTTGCCGAGCTGACCAATAGCTACCGTTTTTTGCAGGATTTCGCCGCCCGCAGCAAACAAACTGCGCTGATCAACTCCGAGGAAATGACCCTGCTCGGACGCAAACTGTACGCGGCCTTCGAGCGCAAACGCCACAAGGTCGAATGGCTAAACCCCGGCATTGCCCGCGACCTTTCCGAACAGCAGCTCTACTTCCACACCCTCGGCTTCGGCAACCAGCGACGCTGGGCTGTCAGTGCCAGCGCCCGCCACGACTTTGAAAACGAAGCCATATTAAAAGAAGACGAGCACCTCAGCGGCCTGCTGTGCTGGTGCTTCTGCAACGGTCTGGTTAAAGACAACAGCCGCCTGCGGCTCAGCGGCCGCAACCAGGGCATGACCGAAGCTGACCTCAACCAACTGGCGCAATGGCTGAGCGCTCACCTGCCCAGCCGTTTGCCGGCCGCCGACCCAGCGCAGCACAGCGCCTTTGCCCGCCCGAAAGTACCGGTGTCGACACTGTTCTGCATTAATCTTGGCCAGGACAGCCTCAGCCAGTTAAGCAGCCACGGCATCGGCCAACACAGCAGCTGCTACCCCGTGGCCAATGTTGAAATGGTGGTGATCAACAGCTGGGGCGAAGTCTCGTCGCTGGCCTTTACCGGTGGCAGCGCCCTGCTCAATACCCTGCGCGCCTACCAGCAGCTGTCACTGGCATCCGTCAATGCCGCTGCCCGGCCAAAGATCGACATTCTCTGCTTCAACGACACCGGCGAGCGGCTGGCACGCCGCCTGCGGGGGCTGGCAGCCGGTGTTGAAGCCTGTTTTGACGGGCCGCAAGCCAACACCCGCTATGTACTCAAACTGGCCGATGGCTTCCACATCCTGCAGCAACGCAATGCTGAACTGGATGTTGTCAGCGCCGCCAGCTACAGCGAACTGATTCAATGCCTGGAGCGCGGCCAGAGTCGATATAGCCCGTTGCGACTGGATCGCTACTGCGTGCCCGACTCGGCGCTGGCCAATATTGTCAGCAGCTGCCGCAGCGAAGACTGCTATATCTTTGTCCATTTGCGCGCCCCACTGGTGGATATCTTTCTGCGCGACGAGCGCGGCTCGCTGAGCTACCTGCCCGGCGAGAGCAAGGACCCCGAGGCACTGATCCGGCAATTAATGGGCTTTTTTCACCACTGCCGCAAGGAACAGGGACTGCAGCACAAGTTTCGGCTATACGAACTTTACCGCCAAGACGGCCGCTGGGAGAGTCGGACCATGTCCCTGCCGAAGGGCAAGCCGCCAGTCCTGTCTATAGAAGCCGTCGCTCACGCCCGCCAACGCGCCAGGCCGGTGTTTGACCTGCGCTGGAACAATCAGCTGCTGCGCTACCGCGACGAGGGCCCCAAATTGTTTGCACGGCTGGTAGCACAACTCCACGAGCGCTACCCCGAACAGCGGCAACTGCATATCGACCGCCTGGTCCTCGGCAGCGAACCGCCCCAGCAAACCTCGGTCTATCTGCGCTACAAGCGCTATTTAGAAGAGGAAATCAACAAACAACTCAGCGCTCACCTCGAGCAGGGATAAACTCGCCCGCTGTTCGGCACGGCTACAAGGCTACAAGGCTACAGACAGTGTCTCGCCAATTTGCTCGCGACAGGCCGCATCGAGGATGTCGCGCAGCGAGCGCTGTTCGCGATTGCAAAACCACTGCTCACCGTTCCAGACAAAATGAAAGCCACCGCTGCGCGCCGCCAGCCACAGCTCGCGACTGGCCGCCTGCCGACTGAAGATCAAGGCACTGCCATCGGGGCAACTAAGGGTGAGTACGCTGCCGGCGATTTCGCAGTCAACATCTGCATCCAGCTCGTCGACAGCATCTTCCAAGGCGTCATAGAGCGCGTCCAATGCATCGTGAAAATCCACTTCATTCATAGCCATACACCCAATAAAATTGCTGCCGCAGTATAGCAAGACCGCCGTGCCAGCGACGAGCCACCCGATTCTACTTCCGGCTTGAGGAGCCTCTGCACAGCCTAGCGATACCCCAGGCTTTGCATGAGTGCGCCATGGCGCACACCCAAAGCACTCGCTGCGCTCACCGGGCAGGCTCTTGAAGCCGCGCGAAAGGCAACCGGCCTTGGCCTTTGTGCGGCGCCTTGCCAACACCGCCCCAAAGAGCCTGCGGAGATAGTGCTAGCTTGTGCAGAGCTTCCTTAGCATCCTAGCGACCGCGGCGCTATACTACGCGCTTCCATTTTCAGGGGTGACCGCCATGGTCTTGCAACGCCGCATTCCGGCTTTCGCGACGTGCACCGCCGTCGCACTCATCTGCCTAGGGCTAAGTGCCTGCGGCCAGACCGGGCCACTGGTATTACCCGAAGAAGCACCGGCGACACCTGCCGCCGAGCCGGCTAGCCCCGCGACGACCAGAGACTGAGCATGACCGCATTTCACTACCAAAACGGCGAGCTGTTCGCCGAATCCGTGCCCCTGCGCGCCATCGCTGACCACTACGGCAGCCCCTGCTATGTGTATTCCCGCGCCTACTTTGAGCATCGCTTTAACGAATACAGCGATGCCCTGCAGGGCCAGGATCACCTGGTGTGCTATGCCGTAAAGGCCAATTCCAATATAGCGGTGCTCAACGTGCTCGCCCGCCTCGGCGCCGGCTTCGATATTGTCTCGGTCGGGGAGTTGGAACGGGTGCTGGCGGCTGGCGGCCGCGCCGATCGCGTGGTGTTTTCCGGAGTGGGCAAAACCGCCGATGAAATGCGCCGCGCACTGGCGGTAGGCATTTACTGTTTTAACGTCGAGTCCGAGGCCGAGTTGGAACGCCTAAATAGTGTGGCCGGCGAAATGGGCTGCAAGGCGCCCGTCTCCGTCCGCGTCAACCCCGACGTCGACGCCAAGACACACCCCTATATTTCCACCGGCCTGCGCGACAACAAATTTGGCATTGATATCGCCCGCGCCCCCGAGGTTTACGCCCACGCGGCAACGCTCAGCCACCTCGAGCTCAAGGGCGTCGACTGCCATATCGGCTCGCAACTCACCGATACCAGCCCCTTTCTCGACACTCTGGATAGGCTGCTGGCGCTGGTCGATGAACTGGCCAGCCAAGGCATTACGCTTAAACACCTGGATCTCGGTGGCGGCCTGGGCGTGCGCTATCGCGACGAAGTACCACCGTCAACCGCCGACTACATCGCCGCCATTCGCCGCCGCCTCGGTGAGCGCCAGATCAAGCTGATGTTTGAACCCGGCCGCTCCATCGCCGCCAATGCCGGCGTATTGCTGACCCGCGTAGAATTTTTGAAGCTTAACCCGCACAAAAATTTCGCCGTTGTCGACGCCGCCATGAACGATATGCTGCGCCCCTCGCTCTACCAGGCCTGGATGGACCTGCTGCCCGTCAACCCGCGCAGCGACGGCGAAGCCCGCCTCTACGACGTGGTAGGGCCGGTGTGCGAAACCGGCGATTTTCTCGCCAAAGACCGCGAGCTGCGCATCGCCAGCGGCGACTTGTTGGCACTGGCCTCCAGTGGCGCCTATGGATTTACCATGAGTTCCAATTACAATAGCCGGGGACGCACTGCGGAAGTAATGGTCGACGGCGACCAGCACTACCTCATTCGCGCCCGTGAAACTGTCGCCGACCTGATGCGCGGCGAAGCCGTATTGCCAGAGTAAAGCTCTGCGCGCAGTCCGGGCGGCACCGCCGCCCCTCGCTACGGCCCCCGCATCGTTAAACTGCGCCACCGGCGAGGCGCCACACAGGACATACGATGCAGTTACGCTTTACCAAAATGCACGGCCTGGGCAATGATTTTGTGGTTGTCGACCTCATTACCCAGCGCTTCAACCTCAAGCCCCACCATGTCCGCAAAATCGCCGACCGCCATTTTGGCATTGGCTGCGACCAGGTGTTGGCGGTAGAAGTCCCCAGCCAGCCCGACGTCGACTTCCGCTATCGCATCTACAACGCCGAGGGCAGCGAGGTGGAACAGTGTGGCAATGGCGCACGCTGCTTCGCCCGCTTTGTGCTCGACAAGCGTCTCACCGGCAAGCGCCGCATCCGCGTGGAAACCCTGGCCGGCATTATCGAACTGGAGCTCGCCGAAAACCGCGACGTGCGCGTCGACATGGGGCAACCGGTGCTCGAACCGAAGAGCATCCCCTTCGAGGCCCCACAGCAGGCCAGCGAATACGCCATGGAGATAGACGGCCAACACTGGAGCGTGGGCGCCGTGTCGATGGGCAACCCTCATGTCGTGTTGAGCGTTGACGATGTCAATAACGCCCCCGTAGCCAGCCTCGGCCCTGTGGCAGAGAGCCATCCGCGCTTTCCCCAGCGGGTCAATGTCGGCTTTATGCAGATTGTCGACCGACAACACATCCAGCTGCGGGTATTCGAACGCGGCGTCGGCGAAACTCTGGCCTGCGGCACGGGAGCCTGTGCGGCCGTGGTGGCCGGTATCGTGCAGGGCAAACTCGACAACACGGTCACCGTCACACTCCCCGGCGGCAAGCTCAGTATCCACTGGCCCGGCCCCGGCAAGCCCGTTATTATGACGGGGCCCGCGACTACGGTCTTTGAAGGGCAAATTCAGCTATAGCCGCAATGAGCACATAAAAAGGAAGCACTGTGGACACAGCGAAACCCAATCAAAATGACCTGCCCAGTGAAGACGAAGTTGCACGCTTTCTGCGCAACTACCCCGGATTTTTCCTAAAGAATGAAGATATCCTCGCCGACCTAAAACTGGCCCACAACAGCGGCAAGGCGGTCAGCCTGCTCGAACGGCAAGTTGAAGTACTGCGCGAACGCAATATGGATATGCGCTCGCGACTGAGCAATCTGCTGGACAACGCCCAGCACAACGATGTGATTTTCGAACGCAGCAAAGCGCTCATTCTCAGCATGCTAGAGGCGCGGCGCCCCGAAGAGCTGAGCAATACCCTCTGCCGTCGCCTGGTCAGCGACTTCGACATGGTCGACTACGCCAGTCTCACCCTGTTTGGCGACCCCTCGCGAATGGGCAACAGCCAGTTGCGCGTGGTCAGCCCTGACATGGCACAGCAGCATATTGGCAATCTGCTGCGCGGCGGCAAGGGAATCTGCGGGGTGTTGCGCGGCGAAGAACTGAGCTTTTTGTTCGGCAAACACGCCGACCACATCGGCTCGGCCGCACTGATCCCGATCAAACCCGGCAACATCGACGGCGTACTCGCCATTGCCAGCAAAGACCCCCAGCACTTCAAATCCAGCATGGGCACACTGTTCCTCGACTATATCGCCGAGGTCATCAACCGCGTACTGCCGCGACTCATGCGCGGACCTTTCAGCAGCTGAGCTGCGGCGCGGGCCGGCAGCACCTTGCCCTCGCATCGCCCCCAGATCCCCGACGCACCACAAGCTAGCTGCCCGGCATTGCCAGCCCAGCCGGGTAGTCTGGCCGCGCAGGCAAGAAGCGACAAGGCGGCGGGCGGGCCGACGGGCCACCGAGACCTGCTAAAAAGCCCTTAGCACGCCGGCCGGCTGTGAGCTAAAGCCAAAGTCGGCAGAGCTGAGGACTGGCATGAGGTTGCGCCAAGCAAAGCCGGGAGCAGACTGCGATACCGCCCCCATGGTCGGGCCAAACCTATAGCGGCAGGCACTCGCCGCCGATACCTGGCACTTGGCCCGGCGCGCACAGCGGCGGCAAAGCCACTTCCTCTTCTTCACCACCGCCACCGCCGCCACAGGCGTCGGCGTTGTCGTAGCTGTCGTCGACGACCTCGTTAATCCAGCGGGTAACCAGCTCAAAGGCGGCGCCGTGTACCGTGCTGCGCGCCAGTGGCGGCATTTTGGCGGCCAGCGTGGTGGCATCGGGCCCGATGCGGTAGGGCAGAATCGAGTCGGCGGCGCTGCCCGGCACAATGTCGTACTCGCGGCCGCCGCGGCCCTCGGTGCCACTGGCGGTGGGGCCTTTGCAGATACCGTAGGTGTCGTTAACCTCGCGGAAGACATCCAGATAGAAGCCGGTGTTCTGCGCCAGACCGCGACGGTTGTGACAGTGAGCGCAGTTCACCTCCAAATAGCTGCGCACCCGCGCCTCGATATCGGCATCGCTGTCGGCCTCGGCGCCGGAGTCACCCGGCACATTGAAGATGGGGTTGCGCTCGACCGAGGTCAGGTAGCTGGTGGTCGGCTCCAGCACCAGCTCGTCGGGGCAGTTCTTCATCAGGCCGTTCTGACACCAGTAGAGGATCTGGTTTTCGCCGTTGATCGGGTGCTGCTCAATCCCCGAGGCAATGGGCGACTCGCTGGCGAAGGGGCGGTTGAGATTGCGCACCTTGGGGCCAATCGGCGCCGTGCCGGTTTCAGCATCGTCGTTGGAGTGACAGCTCAGGCACTGGTTGGCGTTGGGCATCAGATAGTCGTCGGTGGCGCCGTCGTAAAGCTCGCCGCTGTTCACATCGTGGTAGTACCAGGCAACGCTGGCCGAGCCGCCACCCTGCTCCAGCTTGGCAACGCGCCGGCCATTTTCCTCGCTCCAGATGTACTCAAGACCGTCCCAGTACACCTGACCGCTGCTGGTTTCGCGCTTGATCAGCAGGCGGGTCTCCATCACCGTTTCACTGTTGCTGGTCTCGTCGGCAAAGGCGAAGGACTTGGCGAGAATGGTGCCCACCGGGAACAGGATGGTGGCATTGCTGCCATCGGCACCGTCGCGATATATCGCCTGCTCACCCTCGGGGATGAACGCCGCGCGGTACTTGGTGGAGTAGTCGGAGAACAATTTACTGTTCAGCACAAAGGGCACGCCGCGGCCATTGGGCAGGCTGCGTGGATCCTGGGCGTCGGCAAACAGCTGGTACTGGTCCAGGGTCGGGCAGTTCACCCGGTAGGCGGCGGCATTGATTTCGCCAGCGGCGACCTCGGCATTACACAGGGCGTCGATTTCCGCCTGGCTGGGCTCGGGGTCGATATTCACCGAGGGCACAAACTCTGGGATCACCACTGGCGGCAGCGGTGGCAGATTGCTGCCGTACTGGTCGACGCAGCGGTGCGGGCTGATGTCGGTATCGGCGGCAAAGTTCTTCAGTCCCTGCGCTCCCTCCTCGACCGGCGTGGCCAGCAGGCGCTGAATCGCCGCAATGAAGCTCTCCTGCGAATCCGGAGGGTTAGTGCCCAGCAGATACAGCAGTAGCTCCAGGCCGTCGGTGCCGTGGAAGTTGGCGTAGGCCAGGCTGTCGGCGTCAAAGCTGTTGTCGTCGTCGATACAGGAGAACCACCACTGCGGCTTTTTGCGCTCGCCGCTGGCGGTGTCGAATTTATAGGCGTTGTAGCGGCAGTCTGGGTTGGGGTAGTGGTTGCCGGAGATGGGCTTGCCGTCCTCGTCGCGCGGCACCGGCTGACCCTGGTCGTCGACCGGATAGGGACAATCGGCATCGTAGTCGTCGGCATAGCCGTCCCAGACGATGTGGGCGCCGCGGTACTCGCGGGTGGCCGCCGCCACTTTCAGGCCGACCAGCAGCGGGAAGGCCGAAGTCACCTGTTCGCCCTCGGTGGCCAAAATGGTGGCAAAATCGGGTTGCGGCACGTCGTTGCCGTTGTTGATAAAGGTGTTGTTGTAGATATGCACGCCCTCGGTGTACATATCCAGGCGGCGGTCCCCCGGGGGGCCCATCAGCTGGTAGCTGGTGTGCACAATGCCGGCGGTGCCGTGGTTTTCGAAGATGTTGTCGAAGATGTCGATTTTGTCGTAACCCAGGGTGATCATGCCCACGCCGCGGGGCACATTGGCCACCAGGCTGCCGGGTTCGGCGAAGTTGTAGGTGTTGTTATTGCGGGCGTGGTTGCGGTACGTGCGGGTGCGACTGCCGTAGCGGGTCAGGCCGTCGAGGTCGTAAATCAAAAAACCGCCGGTATTACACTCGGCCAGGTTGTCGGCGTATTCGCCGCTGCGCACATTTTCGATTTCAAAGCCGAACACGTTAAAGGCCGCGCGGCTGTTGCGAATGATCGCATTGTCGGTCTGGCCGACATAGATGCCGGCGTCGGAGGCACCGACCGATTCGGTGTTTTCAACCAGAATATTCTGCGAGTTGACCGGGTAGATGCCGTAGCGCCCGGACAGGATGCTGACGGTGTAGTCCGGCGAGCTGGTGTCGGTCTCGCTGGGGTTGGGGTTATTGGGATTGTGGCGCGCCGGGTCGGTACAGGCCACCTGCAGCTTCTCGGCATAGTTGTCGGCGGTGACCGTGTCTTCGTTTTCGGTCAGCCGGCCGCTGGACCAGAAGGCGCGCACATCGCGCAGGGTGCCGTGATCCACGCCCTGCAGCTTGAAGGCATCGCCAGGCGGATCGAGCACGGTGAGGCCTTCAATGACAATGCCGCGCACGGTGTTGGCCAGAATGCCCTCTTGCGAGTTGCTGTTCTTAAACGACAGCACGGTTTTGTCTTTGCCCTGCCCTTTGATGCGGATGTTTTCGGTAGAGGAAATCTGCAGACCGGCGCTGAGCTCATAGTAGCCACTGGCGAATTCGATGGTGTCACCGGGGCGCACCGAGATCATCGCCAACACCATATCGGTGGTGGCGGAGTCGCCGGGCGCAATAGTAAACACGCGGCCCTGGGCGGGATTGCCGCCGCTATCACCGCCGTTGTCACCACCACTGCCTTGGCCACCGCCGTCGACCACGCCACTGTCACTACTGGACGAATCGCTACCGCAACCCGCCAGCATTACGGTCAATGCCATCAGCAAAATCAAAATACGCGCCATCACTACCCACCTACACCGTTCTGTTTATTATTGCGGCGGCTAGCCTCATGCATTCCGCTCGCGACATGTTCCGCACAGCGGCCACTGCTGGCCGGCAAATGTGTGCCCTGAGAACATAGCGGCGAAGATTAGCAGACTTTGGCTATTTCATATAGATGTATTAATGTCACAGATGCCACGACCGTGGCAGCCCGGAAATAAAAAAGGGGCCCGCAAAGGCCCCTCTAATCGCTGTCATCAATGTTGTTCACTGCCGCCCATATCGGCAGCGCCCATGCGCAGATGCCAGCCGTCCCAACACTTGCGACGCCGCCACCGGCAGCGGACTATTTGTACTGCTCGCGCTCCTGGCGATCACGCACGCTGACCGAACTGGTGCGATGAACCGGCAACAGGGAGTGCCAGGCAACCAACACGACGGCAAACGCAAGCAAAAATAGTCCTGGAGTCATAGCGGCATACCTTTTCAACACTCATCATCACCGGATAATTCGGCGTCGTAATACGTTAAATGAGCGTGAAATTTTTGGTATACGCAGTTACCGCAGTTGCGGCCATGATCACACAGCCCGGCACCGCGACCAGTCGCAGTGCCGGGGCAAGCAGGCTTACCAGCGGTAGCTGGCCTGCAGTGCGAAGGTGCGCGGATTGTTGACCAAGGCGTGATGGGTGGTCGCACCGGTGATGGTTTTGGCGGTAGGCGCGTCGACGCCGTAGACCACAACCAGCTCGTCGGTGAGGTTTTTACCCAGCAGAGCCACTTCCCACTCGCCGTCAATGGCCGACAAGGCAATGCGACCATTGTAGGTTTCGTAGGCGTCCTGCTTGATGCGGTTATCCATATTCGGCGAGGGGTGGTACTCGTCGGTAAAGATCACATCGACATTGGCCCGCAACATCAGCGAGTTGCCCAGTGCGCGCTCGTAGGCCAGCATCAAATTACCAGAGTAGTCCGCAACATACTGATTGGTCTTGCCGCTGTAATCACAGTTAATGCCATTGGGGTTATCGGGCGTCTGATCCTGAATACAGGTACCCAGCTGATGGTCCTGGAATTCAAAGTCGAGAAACGCCAGGCCGCCGGCCAGCATCAGGTTTTCGGTAAGTGCCATCCGGCCGTCCAGCTCGATACCCTGAGAGACCGCGCTGGCGGCGTTGCCGACGTTAAAGCCCAGGGTGCCGTCAAACACGCTGACCTGCAGGTTGTCGAACTCGGTGCGGAACAGAGCGGCGTTCAATTCTGCAGCCCCTTCCAGCAAGGTGGTTTTGAAACCCAGCTCGTAACTCAGCGCCTCCTCTTCCTCAAACTCGAAGCTACCAATCAACACCTGTTGGTTGGTGCCACCGGGAGCATTGGGGTTGATCGGCGTGGGGTCAGCGCTGGGCGAGGCGTTGGAGCGGGCATCGAAGCCGCCCGACTTGTAGCCGCGACTGGCGGAGAAATAAGCCATCAGGTCGTCGGTGGCGTCCCACTGCAGGTTGATCAGCGGGGCAAACTGAACCTCTTCGCGCTCGCCTTTCAGATCGTGACGCTCGGCGGCAAAGCTGACCGCCGCGGCAGTGTCGACCTCGCCTAGGGGCTGAATGCTGCCGTCTTCAAAGCCGAATTCCAATTTGCGCGCGCCCTGCTTGTTTTCCCAGGTCAGGCGGCCACCCAGAGTCATGCGGAAGGTGTCCGCCATGTTCCAAGTGGTTTGCATAAAGGTCGAGGCGATGGTCGACTCACTGTGGAAGTCGCGCGGAGTGCGAATGCCGCGCAGGGCGTTACCGGCATCGCCAAAGCCCAGCAATTCAAAGCCACTGGAGCCGTCGGCACCGGGGTCGGCATCGCCGCGAGCACCGCCTTCGAGCAAATCGGCGGCGTTAACCAGCTGTGGAATGATGTCTGAGGGCAAATAGAGCGAGTCGAAGAAATCCAGTTCGCTGTATTGGAAGTAAGCGCCAGCGATAAACTCAAAGGTTTCACCCGCCGGGGAAATCCAGCGGAATTCCTGACTGAACTGCAGGTACTCTTCCTGGAACTCTACCTGGAACAGCGGCGCACCGGTAAAGTCACAGTCACAGTCTTCGTCGTACTCGTAGCCCATAATGCCGGTGATCGAGGTGAACTGGTGGTCGTCGCGATACCAGTCGACGTTGGCGGTGAAGTTATAGGTGTCGTTGTTGCTGTAGTCGCCGTTGCTGTGACGCTTGCGGTCGGCGGTGTTGTTCAGCACACCCTCGTCGGAGTCGATGTCGATGATCGAGCCGTTGGGTTGCAGCTGCAGGAAGTCGAGAAGCGGCTGCGGCACTATGCCGGTGAGGAAGCCGACGCCGCCGGCGTCTGGGAAGACGGTGCGGTCCATAATTTCGCCGTAGGTGCGGCCTTGGAACAGAAAGACATCGGAATCAGATTCGTAGTTGGTGATGATTTCCGAATTGCGTCCGACCACGTCGAAGCTGCCGGCCTCGACTTTGAACATGGCGGTGACATCGTCGGTCACATCCCAGCCCAATTTAAACCGGAAGGTTTCCTCGTCGCGCTGGGCCTCGTCGCGGTCCAGTACTAGGTTGTCCATAAAGCCGTCGAGTTCGCGCTTGCGCACGGCAAAGCGATAGCCGAGACGGTCGTTGATCGGACCGCTGACCACGAGGTCGATAATGCGCTCGTTTTGCTCGGGCTCATACGTGAGCTGTACATTGCCTTCGGCGTCTTCCGTTGGATTGGCGGTTTGAATGCTGATGGCACCGGCAATGCTGTTTTTGCCAAGCAGGATGTTCTGTGGTCCGCGCAGTACCTCTACGCGAGACAGGTCCAGGAAGGGCGCGCGCGCCAAC
>NZ_JBFIGO010000064.1:0-16405 GCF_041602295.1 Spongiibacter sp.
GAGCCGCGGCCGCAGTTAATTGCCACCTAGATGTTGGCGCCGTGCTTTTCCAGTGCGGCGATGTAATCGCCGGCGTTGCGGTGCTCTTTGGCGTAACTCAGTACGCTGCGGCCCGCCTGGTCGAGGGCGTTGATGTTGCCGCCGGCCTGTAAAAACATACCGATAAACAGCTCAAAGTCGTCGGCGCGCATGCTTTGATAAGCCTTGAGCAGGCGGTGGAAGTCGGCATCGACACCGGCCTTGGCTTCCACGCTCAAAAATTCGCGAACGCGGTCTTCGGTCCAAACCTCGTCCAATACCTTTTCTTTGTCTTTTTTCATGTTGAATCCCGTTGTGCGATCGGCGGCCTTAGCCGCCGAGTTTTTTGCTGAGTAATTGATTGACCATGCCGGGGTTGGCCTGGCCTTTGGAGGCTTTCATGATCTGGCCGACGAAGAAGCCGATCAGCTTTTTGCGCTTGCCGTCATCAGCGGCCCGGTATTGCTCGACTTGGGCGGCATTGGCGGCGATCACTTCGTCGATCATCGCTTCCAGTGCGCCGCTGTCGGAAACCTGCTTGAGACCTTTGGCGTCGATGATGGCGTCGGCGCTGTCGCCCTCGCCATTCCACAGGGCTTCGAAGACCTGCTTGGCGATTTTTCCGGAGATGCTGTTGTCGCGAATGCGCAATATCAAGCCGCCGAGCTGTTCGGCGCTGACCGGGCTGTCTTGCAGGCTGCGACCGTCGCGGTTTAGTGCGGCTGACAGCTCGCCGTTGATCCAGTTGGCGGCCAGCTTGGCGTCGCCGGCAGCCTTGCTGACGGTTTCAAAATAGTCGGCGGTGCTGCGCTCGGCGGTGAGCAGGCTGGCATCGTAGGCGGACAGGCCGTAGTCACTTTCAAAGCGCTGGCGCTTGGCGTCGGGCAATTCGGGTAGTTGCGCCTGCAGCTCGTCGATCAGGCTCTGTTCGATGTGTACCGGCAGCAGGTCGGGGCAGGGGAAGTAGCGGTAGTCATTGGCCTCTTCCTTGCTGCGCATCGAGCGGGTTTCATTTTTGTCGCTGTCGTAGAGGCGAGTTTCCTGTACCACCTTGCCGCCGTCCTCGATCAAGTCGATCTGGCGCTGGGTTTCAACCTTGATGGCGCGCTCGACAAAGCGGAAGGAGTTGATGTTTTTGATCTCGGCGCGGGTGCCGTATTCTTCTTCGCCTTTCAGGCGCACGGACACGTTGGCGTCGCAGCGCATCGAGCCCTGAGACATATCGCCGTCGGAAATGCCCAGGTAGGTAACGATGGAGTGAATCTTGCGCAGATAGGCCACCGCCTCTTCGGCGCTGCGCATATCGGGCTCGGAGACAATCTCGATCAGCGGGGTGCCGGCGCGGTTCAGGTCGATGCCGCTCATGCCGTGAAAATCTTCGTGCAGGGATTTTCCGGCGTCTTCTTCCAGATGGGCGTGGTGCACACGGATGTCGCGGGTGCTGCCATCCTCAAGGCGTATTTCCACCACGCCGGGGCCGACGATCGGCTTGTCCATCTGGCTGGTTTGATAGCCCTTGGGTAGGTCCGGGTAGAAGTAGTTTTTGCGGTCGAATACTGAGTCGCGGCAGATGTCGGCGTCGATGGCCAGGCCGAACATGATGGCGTTTTTTACCGCCTGCTCATTTAGCACGGGCAGTGTGCCGGGCAGCGCCAGGTCGACCGCGCAGGCCTGGCTGTTGGCGGCGGCGCCAAAGGCAGTGCTGGCGCCGGAAAAAATTTTCGATTGGGTGGTGAGCTGGACGTGAACTTCCAGCCCGATAACAACTTCCCATTGCATCGGGGCTTCTCCTTACTCGCTGTCGGGGGCGCTGCGCAGGTGCCAGTCGCTGCGTTGCTGATACTGGTGGGCGGCGGCGAGCAGGCGGCCCTCGTCAAAGTCGCGGCCAATCAGCTGCATGCCGGCGGGCAGTCCGCCGGCAAAGCCCACCGGCAGTGACAGGGCTGGCAGTCCGGCGAGATTGACGGCGATGGTGTAGATGTCTTCAAGGTACATGGTCACCGGGTCGCTGACCTTTTCCCCCAGGCCAAAGGCCGGGTTGGGGGTGGTGGGGCCGGCAATTAGGTCGACCTGTTTAAAGGCGTCGCTAAAATCCTGTTTGATCAGTCGGCGGATCTGCTGGGCCTTGCGATAGTAGGCGTCGTAGAAGCCGGCGGACAGGGCGTAGGTGCCCACCAGAATGCGGCGTTTCACCTCTTCGCCGAAGCCCTCTTCGCGGCTGCGGGTATAGAGGTCGTCCAGGTCCTGGGGGTTTTCGCAGCGGTAGCCATAGCGCACGCCGTCAAAGCGCGACAGATTGGTGGAGGCTTCGGCCGGGGCAATGACGTAGTAGCAGGGCACCGCCAACTCGGTGTGTGGCAGGCTGATTTCTACTGTTTCGGCGCCCATTTTGCGGTATTCCGCCAGTGCGGCGTGCACTGCATCGCCGATGGCGGGGTCGAGGCCGGCGCTGAAATATTCCTTGGGCAGGCCGATTTTCAACCCGCGCAGATCCTGGTCCAGCGCGGCCTGGTAGTCGGGTACCTCGACCTCCATGCTGGTGCTGTCGCGCTCGTCGAAGCCGGCCATGGCCTGTAGCAGCAGGGCGCAGTCTTCGGCGCTGCGCGCCATCGGTCCGGCCTGGTCGAGGCTGGAGGCGAAGGCGATCATGCCGTAGCGCGACACGCGGCCGTAAGTCGGCTTCAGGCCGGTCAGTCCGCACAGGGCGGCCGGCTGGCGGATGGAGCCGCCGGTGTCGGTGCCGGTGGCGGCCGGCGCCAGGCCCGCCGCTACCGCCGCGGCGCTGCCGCCGGAGGAGCCGCCGGGTACCCGTTCGCGGTTCCAGGGGTTGCGCACGGCGCCATAGAAACTGGTCTCGTTTGACGAGCCCATGGCAAATTCGTCGAGATTGGTTTTGCCAAGCATCACCACGCCGGCGTCGGCCAGTTTGTCGACCACGGTGGCGTTATAGGGCGAAATAAAGTTGTCGAGCATTTTAGAGGCGCAACTGGTGCGCACGCCCTGGGTGCAAAAAATGTCTTTGTGGGCGATGGGCAGTCCGCAAAGGCTGCCGGCAGTGCCGTTCTTGCGTGCGCTGTCGGCGGCGCGGGCCTGCGCCAGGGCTTGCTCGGCGGTGACGCTGATATAGCTGTTGTACAGGCTGTCGCGTGCGGCGATGGCGTCGAGGTACTGGCGGGTGATTTCTTCGCTGGAGAAGTCGCCGGCGGCGAGGCCGCGAAGAAGGTCGGCAACAGTGTGGCTGGGCATGGCGTTAGTTACTCTCTTGTGTCCGCTGCGAGTGGCTTAGTCGATGACCTTGGGTACGAGGTAGAGGCCGTTTTCGGTGGCCGGGGCAATGCGCTGGAAGTGCTCGCGCTGGTCCGTTTCCGTAACGATGTCCGCGCGCAGGCGCTGGCGGGCGTCGTGGGGGTTGGCCATCGGTTCAACACTGCGGGTATCGACGGCCTGCATGGTGTCGATCATGCCGAGAATGTCGCTGATGCGCTGGCGCAGTTCTTCGCTGCTTTCGTCGCTAATGCGAATACGCGCCAGTCGTGCCAGTTTGGCGATGTCGCTCTGTTCTAAACTCATGGTTCACCCTGTAGGAGTGGCGGCGCAGTACACGCCAAAAAACACGCGCCGAGCGAGCAGTTTGGGCCGCTCAGCCGCCGCTGGGGAAAGCCTGTAAACTTATCATACTTGCGCCTTGCCCTGAATCCCCGGCGTTGATAGAGTGGCAAAGTTTTTAATCTAGGGCCCAGTATTGCCGCGTTGCGGTGTGTTTCGGCCCTGCCAGCCCGGCTCTCTGTCTACTGAGCGTCGTACAAGGTGATAATCGCACATGTTGAAACGTATTCGTGGCATGTTCTCCAATGATCTGTCGATCGACTTGGGAACGGCTAACACCCTTATTTATGTCCGCGGTCAGGGCATTGTACTCGACGAACCCTCGGTCGTGGCTATCCGTGTGCACAACGGCCAAAAGACGGTTGAGGCCGTCGGAATAGAGGCCAAGCGTATGCTCGGTCGCACGCCCGGCAATATCACCGCGATTCGACCGCTGAAAGACGGTGTCATTGCCGACTTCCAGGTGACTGAAAAAATGCTGCAGCATTTTATCAAGCTGGTGCATCAGAACAGTTTTATTCGCCCCAGCCCGCGGGTGCTGGTGAGTGTGCCCTGCAAGAGTACCCAGGTTGAGCGCCGGGCGATTCGCGAGTCGGTGCTCAGTGCCGGCGCCCGAGAAGTTCGCCTGATTGAAGAGCCGATGGCAGCGGCAATCGGTGCCGGTCTGCGTGTCGAAGAGGCCTCGGGCTCAATGGTCGTGGATATCGGTGGTGGCACGACAGAAATTGCCATTATCTCCCTCAATGGTGTGGTGTACTCCGACTCCGTTCGCGTCGGCGGCGACCGCTTTGACGAGGCGATTGTCACGCACGTGCGCCGCACCTACGGCAGCCTGATTGGCGATGCGACGGCTGAGCGCATCAAGCAGGAAATCGGCTGTGCCTATCCGGGCAGTGAGCTGCGCGAAATCGATGTGCGTGGGCGCAATCTTGCCGAGGGGATTCCGCGTCGCTTCACGCTCAATAGCGATGAAATTCTTGAAGCTTTGCAGGAGCCCCTGCAGGTGATTACCCAGGGCGTGAAGCGCGCGCTGGAGCAGTCGCCGCCAGAGCTGGCAGCCGATATCGCCGAGACGGGCATCGTGCTCACCGGTGGTGGTGCGCTGCTGCGGGGCATCGACCAATTGATTGCCGACGAGAGTGCGCTGCCGGTGATTATCGCCGAAGACCCGCTGTCCTGTGTGGCGCGAGGCGGTGGTAAGGCTCTAGAGATGGTAGATCGCCACCACCTCGATATACTGTCTGCTGAATAAGCACGCGGCGGCGCTCTACCAGCTTGAGTTTGTCGCCATCACTGGGCGTTTAGCAGAGGGAGGGCGCGGCGATTAAACCGGTATTCTCCAAGCCGCCATCATCGGGTGGCCGACTGCTGTTTTTAGGCGGCATTGCCTTGCTGCTTATTCTGTTGGGTGCTCGTCTGGAATTTATGGCGCCACTGCGCACGCAGTTGTCGGTGGTCGCCGCTCCCTTTTATTGGTTGGCCGATGTGCCTTCACGCCTTAGTGCTCAGTTTAGTGGAGTCTTTAGCAGTCGCAGTGCGCTGCTGGAGGAAAACCGTGCGCTGCGCGCTGAGTCGCTTATCCTCAATGCCAAGCTGCAAAAGTACATCGAGTTGCGCGCCGAGAATGTGCGACTGCGCGAGCTGATGAATTCTGCCGAGCGGGTGAAAGACACGGTTGTGGTGGCCGAGGTTGTCGGCGTGGCTTCCGACCCCAATCGCCATATGTTGGTGGTGGACAAGGGGCGTCGTGACAACGCTTTTGTTGGTCAACCGGTGATTGATGCCAAGGGTTTGCTGGGGCAGATTGTTGAAGTGGGTATTTATCACAGCCGTGTGCTGCTGGTGACCGACAGTGCCCACGCAATTCCTGTGCGTATTAGTCGCAATGGTCTGCGAGCGATCGCCGAAGGCAGTGGCCGCATTGATGAACTTGGCGTTGCTCATGTGGCGGCCACCACCGATATCCAAGTCGGCGATCTGTTGGTCAGCTCTGGGCTGGGTGGCCGTTTTCCGTCGGGTTACCCCGTCGGCGAGGTAACCCAGGTGGCCATTGATCCCGGCAAGCCTTTTGCCGAAGTGCGAGCCAAACCCCTCGCTGAGCTGGATCGCAGTCGCAATGTGCTGTTGGTATTCAGCGATAGTCCGACGCTGGAGTAGCTGATGGACTCCCATCCCCAGGGTTTGCTGTTTCTCGGCGTTAGTCTGCTTCTCGCGATACTACTCAGTATTGTGCCGCTCAGCGGCGCGTTAGCGTGGTTGAGGCCGGACTGGCTGTTGTTGATATTGCTGTACTGGTTGCTGGCTATCCCCGAGCGGGTGGGCATTGCGCTGTGCTGGACCTGTGGTTTAGTGCAGGACATCCTGTTTGGCTCGGTGCTGGGCCAAAATGCCTTTTCGCTGGCGGTGATTGCCTATATGGTACAAATCTCCTACCAGCAATTGCGCATGTTCAGTTTGCGCAAGCAGGCGGCGCTGATCGCGCTGCTCGAGTTATTTCGCATCCTTGTGGACCAGTGGGCGCAGAGCTTAAACGGTCTGTCACAAACGCATTGGTTGGTTTTTCTGCCGATACTGCCTACTGCTTTGTTATGGTTGTTGTTACGGCCCACAATGGCGTGGTGGCAACGGGTTTTTATGGCGAATTAATATGGAATTGCTGCTTGCCTCGGCCTCGCCGCGTCGCGCTGAATTACTGACTCAGCTGGGTTTTTCTTTTCGCGTGTGTCCGGCGGATATTGATGAGCGGCCGCTGGCGGCTGAGCGGCCGGATGCCTATGTGCTGCGCATTGCTAGTGAGAAGGCTCAGGCAGTGGCAGCTGGCGGGCCGCCGGGTCTGGTGTTGGCGGCGGATACGGCGATTGATTTGGATGGCTGCATCTTGGGCAAGCCGCAGGATCGCGAGGCTGCGGCGGTGATGTTGCGGGCATTGAGCGGGCGCAGTCACCGGGTGCTGACCGCAATTGCACTGTGTCGCGGGGAGCTGATGCACAGCGAGGTCGTGGTGACCGAGGTGCAGTTTGCCGAGCTGAGTGATGCCGATATTCGCGCCTATGTGGCGACCGGCGAAGCTGATGATAAGGCGGGCAGCTATGCTATCCAGGGGCGTGCAGCTCAGTTTGTGCGTCGTATAGACGGCAGTTACAGTGCTGTGGTGGGTCTGCCGCTATATGAAACTGTGATCGCGCTGCGGAGTTTGGGCTACCGCGCCGCGACGCCACATACAGAGTAGAGTGATGAGCGAAGAGATCTTGATTAACGTTACGCCGGTGGAGACTCGGGTTGCCGTGGTCGAAAACGGCGTGCTGCAGGAAGTGTACATCGAGCGCACGCGTTCCAAAGGCATAGTCGGCAATATTTATCAGGGCAAGGTGGTGCGAGTGCTGCCGGGCATGCAGGCGGCGTTTGTTGAGGTGGGGCTGGAGCGCACGAGCTTCATTCATGCCTCCGATATTGCTGTGTTAGATCAGGAGGGCGGCGACCACGCCGATATTCGCAGTAAAATCCGCGAGGGCCAGCAACTGACCGTTCAGGTTACCAAAGACCCGATGGGCAGCAAGGGCGCGCGATTGAGCAGCCGCCTGTCGGTATCATCCCGTTATCTGGTGTATATGCCGGGTGCCTCGCACTTGGGTGTGTCGCACCGTATTGATGATGAGGCAGAGCGCCAGCGACTCCGTGAATTAATGGAAAATATTTTGCGCGAGGAAGCGGGTGATGAATCACCGGCTCTGGCCGACGGCTATATTTTGCGCACAGCAGCCGAGGGGGCTGGTGAGGAAGAGCTGCGTGCCGACATCGATTTTTTACGTCGCCTGTGGCTGGCGGTGGAGCGGCGGATGAAGCGGGATACGGCTCCCAGTATTATTTATGAGGATCTGCCGCTGTTTATGCGCACCATGCGCGACCTGGTGAGGCCGGGGTTGGAAAAGATCCGCATCGACTCCCGTGAAAGTTTTCAACGAGTAGATGAGTTTGCCAAGGATTACTTACCTGAGATTCGCTCAAAACTGGAATACTATCCTGGCGAGCGACCTATCTTCGACCTTTATAGTGTTGAAGATGAAATTCAGCGTGCATTGGGACGCAAGGTTGAGCTTAAGTCCGGCGGTTATCTGATCATTGATCAGACTGAAGCGATGACGACGATTGATATTAATACCGGCGCTTTTGTCGGCCATCGCAACCTTGAGGAGACCATCTTTAAGACGAATCTTGAGGCGGCTGCGGCGTTGGCGCGGCAGTTACGGCTGCGCAATCTCGGCGGTATGATCATTATCGATTTTATTGATATGAAAGATGCCGAGCATCGTCGACAAGTGTTGCGGGCCTTGGAGCGGGCGATGGAGAAGGACTACGCCAAGACCAGCATTACCGGTGTGTCGGAGTTGGGCTTGGTGGAGATGACCCGCAAGCGCACGCGCGAAAGCTTGGAGCATGTGTTGTGTGAGCCTTGCCACTACTGCCACGGTCGCGGTTCGTTGAAGTCGCCGGAGACGGTGTGCTACGAGGTGTTCCGCGAAATTCTCCGTGAGGCGCGGGCCTATGAGAGTAAAAGCTTGTTGGTGTTGGCTGCACAGGAGGTCGTCGATCGGCTACTCGATGAGGAGTCGGCCAGTGTTGCCGACTTGGAGGAATTTATCGGTGCCAGTATCCGCTTTCAGGTTGAGGCCATGTACACCCAGGAGCAGTTCGATGTCATTTTGCTCTGAGCGGTGCTTGTGGCGGCTTGGCGTCGCGCGACAGCGAGCGGGGTAGCTGGGCGTGCTGCGGGCAATGATGCGCCGGTTCTACGCTTTGGCATGGAGTGTCGCGCTGCTGCTGCTGGTATTACTCGCCCTGTATGCCAGCCTTGGCCGGCAGTACATCGGCTTGGTATCGCGTTATCAGACAGAAATTTTTGACGAACTGCAGGCCATTGCCAAAATTGAGTTGGCGGCGAGCGAGTTGACGGGCAGTTGGTCGGGCCTGTCGCCGGTATTGCGGCTTGGCAGTTTGGATATTGCCGGCGGAGCTATCCAGCTTGATGGCCTTAGGGTGGAGTTGGACCCTATTGGCAGTTTGTTGGGAGTCGGGCCGCGGCTTAAGCAACTGCAGGTCAAGCATCTACAGCTCAGTTTGCGTCAGGACGATAGCGGTCGATGGCGGCTGCCCGGTATCGCTGGAGGTCGTGGCGGTAGTCTCGATTCATTGCTGGATGTCATTTTAGCGGTGCGTCGGGCGAGTGTGGGGAGTTTCAAGTTACGCCTGCAGTTTGCCGATGGCCGTGAATCCGAAGTACGCAGTCGTGATTTTTCCTGGTCGAGTGACGGGCATTTTCGCCGCAGTTACGCTCGTCTGAGTGCCGATGATAGCGGCGAGATACGTTTTATTGCCGAGGCCTTCGGCGACCCCCGAGACTACAATTTTAGAGTTTCTGCCTATGTCTCATTAGACAGTAGCCGTTTCTCAGTGCTGGCCCCGCTGTTTCGCAATCAGCGCTTAATGCACAGTCAAGTGGATGGCGAGCTGTGGCTCGATTGGCAGGCCGGTCGGCGAATGTCTGTTCGGGGCGAATTGCGCGCTGACGAGCTTGCCGCTGGCGCATTGTGGGGTTCGGACGAGCAGTTCAGCGACGTGGTGATGCGTTTTTTGGGGCGCCATTACGACGGCTTTTGGCGGATCGGTTTCAGCGAGTTTTCTGCGCAGTGGCGCGGCCAGTCGTTAAACTTGGCTGGCTTGTCCCTTGAGCACCCCCGCCCGTCGTTGTGGGAGTTCGCCTTGCCGGAACTGGAGCTCGCTGCCAGTGCCGAGCTGATTAAGGGGAGCGGTGTTGCCGGCGAGAGCTTGCAGGCGGTTCTCGATACTCTGTCACCTGCGGGTAGGCTTCGCCATTTGCGGGTCAGTGTGGCGCGGGGCGAGTCGTTGGCGTTTTCAATACGAAGCGAACTCGACGGTGTGTCGCTGTCGCCTTGGCAGGGCGCGCCGGGTGTTAGCGGTCTGAGTGGTTATCTGCATGTTGAAAACACCAGTGGCCGCTTGTTAATAGATAGCGAGCAGTTGCAACTCGATTTCCCAAATTTGTATGCCGAGCCCTTTGCTTTATCCGAGTTGCGCACTGAGCTGCGCTGGCAATTGGACGATGAGCGCCTGCGGCTGATGAGCTCGCCAATTCTTGCGCGCGACCAGCGCGCCCCTCTACACGCCTTGTTGAGATTGGATTTACCAGTGCTAGAAGGCGCTGAACGGCCGCCGGAAATGACCTTGGCGATTGCCGCCGAGCGCTTGCCACTGGCGTCTGCCATGAGCTACGTGCCGAAAGTGTTAGATCAAGGTTTGCGGGATTGGTTGTCGAATAGCTTGCGAGCAGGGCGGGCTGAACAGGCGGCGTTTTTATATCGCGGGTCGTTGCGCGACGGCGATAGCGCTGGGCGCAGCGTGCAGCTGTCACTGGAACTCAGTGATTTTGCCTTACTTTTCGACTCTCAGTGGCCACAGCTAGTGGCGCCGCATGCAAGCGCTTACCTTGACGATGCTGAACTGTGGGCCAGCGCTGAAAGTGGGCGTTTCAGTAATCTGGAGATACGCGATGTACAGGTGAGTATTGAAGACCGCGGCGGGCCACAATTAGATGTTAAGGCCTTGGCCAGCGGGAAGGCGGCGGCGGTGCAGAGCTTGTTTCGCGATAGCCCTTTGGCGGAATTGACTGGCAACGTCCTGAGCGATTGGCAGTTGAGCGGACGAGTCGACAGTCAGTTTGCACTGCAAATGCCTTTGTCCGATGGTGGTCGCCCCGCAGTACAGGTATCCAGCCAGCTGCAGCTTAGTCGGCTGACCTTACCGGGCTTGAACTTGTCGCTCACTGAGCTGCGTGGGCCGTTGAATTACAGCAGTGAAAAGGGAGTGAGCAGCGCGAATCTGACGGCACGCTTTTTTGGTGAGCCTCTGCGTGCCAGCCTATCCCAAGACCGCGGCGCGGTGCGCATGGATGCCAGTACGGTGGTGGATATGGCGGATGTGCAGCGCTGGCTCGCGCAGCCGGCGCTGGGCTTTGTGCAGGGGCGTGCGCGGGTGGATATGAGTCTGCGTGCCGGCGGCGAGGATGCCGGGGTAGTGGTGCGTTCGAATATGCTGGGTGTCGATGTGCGCCTGCCTCAGCCCTTGTACAAAGCCGCGGATGAACCCCGTGAGCTGACCATTCATCAGCCTTTTGGCGATCAGCAGAATATACTCAGCATAGCGTTTGGCGAACTGTTGCGACTCCAATACCAAGCCGAGGTGGGGGAGGGTGCGCCGGCGCTGTCGCTGACCTTGGGGGATGGCCCGCTAACGCCGCTGCGCAGCGGTGCATTAACGGTATCTGGCGCGCTGGAGTTTGCCGCTGTCGATCAATGGCAGCGGGCGTTGTCGCGCTACTTGGAATGGCAGTCTTTACAGCCTGCTATCAATACCGGGGCGGGGTTGGCGGTGATGGTGGAGCGCCTGCGTATCGGTGAGCTAGAGACTTTGGGGCGGATACAGCATGATGCCAGTATCAGCGCGCGCTCGGATGAGCGGGCTTGGACCCTGCGTATCGACAGCCGGGAGTTGGCTGGAAATATTGAGGTGCCGCTGCAAACTGGCGACCCCTATGTGCTGATGTTTGAGCGCCTTGAGTTGCCAGCATTAGAAGGCGCAGGCAGTGCCGATAGTGTGCTGGCTGAGCAGGACCCGAGGGGGTTTCCCGCATTGGACGTCGATATAGAGGCGTTGACGATCGCGGGTAAGCACTATGGCCGCCTGGGATTTGACTTGCGTCCAGACACTCAAGGGGCACATTTTCTGGCCTTGCGCGGTCAGCTGCTGGGGGTCGATTTAGGCGATGCCCGCCGGAACAATGCGCTGCACTGGTGGTATCAGGACAATGGTCGCCGTGGATCACAGCTAAAGGGCAAATTCGCTGTTCGAGATCTGGGCGCGGTGATGGTGGCACTGGGTTACGATCGGGCCTTGGAGACGCGATCCGGTCAGTTTGATATTAACCTGAGTTGGCTTGGCTCGCCGGATCAATGGGTGATGAGTGGTAGCCAGGGGCGAGTGAAATTTGCGCTGAAAAACGGTCGCTTTTTCAAGACCTCGGATGCGGCCAGCGGAGCGCTGCGCGTATTGGGGATTTTTAATATGACCAATATTGTGCGCCGCCTGAAGTTTGATTTTCGCGACGTGTTTCGCAAAGGCGTGCACTTTGACAATATGGTCGGCGAGTTAGGGTTTTCCGGGCAGCGACTGTCTCTCACCGAACCCTTGGAAGTCAGTGGGCCTTCCAGTCGCTTCCAGATGAGTGGCAATATTGACTTGTTGAGTGAGGCCTTGGATTTGCGGCTTGTCGCGACCCTGCCGGTGGGCAGTAACTTGCCGTGGATGGCGGCCTTGATTGGCGGCCTGCCCGCGGCGGCAGGTGCCTATGTAGTGACTAAGGTGTTTGAAGAGCAGGTCGATAGTTTTTCGAGCGCTGTCTATGATATTCACGGTACGGTGCAGCAGCCCGAATTGTCGTTCCGCAAAATTTTTGACGCCTCGCAGCCGGAGATAAAGCCCGCGGGAGAGCGCTTGGGGGACAAACCGTGAAGGTGTGTGTGTCGGCGATACAGATGGTTTCCGGTGGTGATGTGCGGGCCAATCTTAAGCGTGCGCAGTTATTGCTAGAAGAAGCTGCCCTTGCGGGTGCGCAGCTGGCGGTGCTGCCGGAGAATTTTGCGCTGTTTGCCCCAGCCGCTGAGTTGCGCTCGCGGGCGGAGGTGGAGCAGAAGCAAGGGGAATTGCATCAATTTATTGCTGAACAGGCGCGCCGCTTAGGGGTGTGGTTGGTTGGCGGTACCTTGCCTTGGCCGGCCGATGACGGCCGCTGTTATGCTGAGTCGCCGGTATATTCCAGTGACGGTGAGCGTGTGGCGCAGTATCGCAAGATACACTTGTTTGACGCCGATATTGGCGATGCTCAGCAGTCTTACCGAGAGTCTCTGAGTTATGCGCCGGGCCATGCGCCGGTGGTTTTTGATAGTCCCTGGGGGCGTGTGGGTGTGGCGGTGTGCTACGACCTGCGTTTTCCCGAGTTGTTTCGCGCGATGCTTGACCAAGGCGTGGAGATCGTCGCGCTGCCGGCGGCGTTTACCCGCCGCACCGGGCTGGCGCACTGGTTGCCGCTATTGCGTGCGAGGGCGATTGAAAATCAGATCGCGGTGGTAGCTGCCAACCAGGGCGGAGTGCACAGCCGGCGCCGCGAAACGTCGGGCGGTTCTTGCGTTATCGATAGCTGGGGGACGGTGTTGCGCGAGTTGGGTTTTGGTGAGGGCCAGGCCTGCGCGACGGTTGATATGGCTGCTCAGCAACGTTTGCGGGAGCGTATGCCAGTGGCGCGCCATCGGCGTTTTTAGACGCCGCGGCTGTTTTCTTCCTCGTTGGCAATTTGTTGTAATTCGCGCAAGTAGCGAAATAATTTCCGGGCGGCCGCCGGTGGTTTGTTGGCGGTTTTTTCCCGATTGGCTTGCATAAGCAACTGGCGCAGGCGCTGGCGGTCGGCGTTGGGGAAGCGCTTGAGCGCCTCATCTGTTGATGCGGGGCCCTTTTCCAGCAATTGGTCGCGCAAGTCTTCCAATTCGTGAAAGCGCCTAGCCAGAGCCTTTTGCCCCTGTTCTTGTTCGTGCAGTGCCGCCTCGATGGCCGAGGCATCGATCAGGCGCATCAGTTTGCCGATATATTGCATCTGTCGGCGCAGCCCTTCTCGGCTTTTGATGCGGCGAGCTGTGGCGATGGCTTCCCTCAAGTCGGGGTCTTCAATGGGAATACGTGCCAGGTCGGCACTGCTTAGTCCCACCAGTTTGCTACCCAATTTCTGCAGCGCCTCCATTTCGCGTTTGAGGGCGGTTTTGCTTGGGCGTTCCTGTTCGCTGTCTGTCACGATTCTCTGCTCTGTTTAGTGGAGCCGGTTGGGCTGGCTCAGCCGTAGAAATATGTGGCTAGGCCTAAGAAGGACATAAATCCCACGACGTCGGTGACGGTAGTCAACACTACGCCACCGGCCAGTGCCGGGTCGATATTCATTGATTTTAAGATCAGGGGTAGTAGCGCCCCGGCCAGTGAGGCGGTTATCAGGTTGATGACCATGGCGGCGGCAATGATGGCACCGATCATTGGGTCGCTGAACCAGTAGCTGGCGGCCAGCGCGACGACAACGGCCCATAGCAGGCCGTTAATCAGGCCGACAAGTAGTTCTCGATTCACCAGCCAGCGGCTGTTGTTGCGGCTGATGTGCCCCAACGCCATGCCGCGTATTACCACGGTGAGGGTCTGGGTGCCGGCCACGCCGCCCATGCTGGCCACTATCGGCATTAGTACGGCCAGCGCGACGACTTTTTCGATTGTTCCCTCAAACAGGTTGATGACCCCTGAGGCGATAAATGCCGTGAGTAGATTAATGCCCAGCCAGATCGCGCGGCGCGGCGCTGTGCTCATCACCGAGGCAAAGGTGTCCTCGTCTTCATCGAGGCCCGCCATACTCATCAGTGAGTGGTCGGATTCTTCGCGAATAACATCAACAACGTCATCGATGGTGATCCGGCCCAGTAGTAACTGCTGCTCATCAACCACCGGTGCGCTGACCCAGTCGCGGCGTTCGAAGAGATTGGCGACTTCTCTGGCCGGCATAGATGCCGGGATAGGCTCGACTTCCGTGTCCATGATTTCGCGCACGGTGACGCTGGGGTCCGATACCAGTAGCTTGCGCAGTGACAGTACGCCGATAAATTGGTCGTTGCGGTTGACCACCAACAGGCTGTCGGTCATTTCCGGCAGTTCCTCGTGGCGGCGCAGATAGCGCAGGGCGACGTCGAGAGTAATATTGGGCCGCACCGTAATGGTGTCGGTGTTCATCAGGCCGCCGGCGCTGTCCTCATCGTAGGACAGAATGTGTTCGACACGCAGGCGGTCCTGGTGGTCCATGGACTCTAGGACTTCACGGATGACCCTGTCGGGCAGCTGCTGGAGGATGTCGGCAATGTCGTCAGCTTCCAGGCCTTCGGTAATTGCCGCGACTTCCTCTGCATCCATGTGGCGCAGAAATTGGCTTTGCACTTCGTCGTTGAGGTGCTGGAGAATGTCGCCTTCATTTTCGATGTCGACCAGTTGCCAAAGCACGCCGCGGATTTTTTGCGGGGTCGACTCGATAAGGTGGGCGGCGTCTACAGGGGGCAGGCCATTGAGCATGCGCCGGATTTGCAGAAAAGCACCCGAGCCCAAAGCCTCATTAAGTACTTCGAGGCGGCTTTCGGCTTGATGCTTTTCTCCGCTCTGGGCCATAAAACTTCCTGCTATGCGCTAGCCTTGCTACCGGATGGTTGCTGCGTAGTATGGCTGGAATTATCCTTGAATCTACCGCGGTCAACAATTACTGGATGGGGAAATCGGCTCGAAAAGCGCAGTATTCGCCTATTCGCCCTCGTCAAAGCGCCGTTCGATCAACTCGATCAAGGCCTGTAGTGCCTCGTCTTCGTCTTCACCTTCACAGCGGATATGCAGCTCGGTGCCGATACTGGCTGCGAGCATCATTACCGCCATAATGCTTTTGCCATCCACCCAGTTCTCGCCGGCGGCGCGGACCCGGGTCGTCGCGGCGTAGGCGGTGCTGGTGCTGACAAATTTCGAGGCAGCGCGGGCATGCAGTCCGAGCTTGTTGATAATCGTTATTTGGGTTTCTTGCATTGGCTCGCTCGGCGGGCGTTAGTGCTGGAGTTCGCGGTGGCGAACTTGCAGGCCTGGGCAGCTGTCCTGCAGCGCTTCGGCCAATTTTTCGACCATGTATACTGAGCGATGTTGGCCGCCGGTGCAACCGATGGCAATAGTGAAGTAACTTCGTCCGGCGGCCTCAATCTCCGGTAGCCAATATTGCAAATACTCCAGAATGTGACTGTACATCTGCTGAACTTTGGCTTCGCGATCGAGAAAGCGCTGTACGGCATCGTCGCGGCCGGTCAGCGTGCGCAGACTTTCATCCCAGTGAGGGTTGGGGAGCATGCGCAGATCGTAGACTAGGTCGGCATCTAGGGGGAGGCCTCGCTTAAAGCCGAAGGATTTGAGCTGCACGGCCATGCGGCTGGCGTCGACGCCGAGTACGCGGTCGCGGATAGTGGCGCGCAGCTGGTGTACGGTCATGTCACTGCTGTCGATGGTCAGCGAGGCCTCGCTGACGATCGGCTCCAGCAGTGTCGACTCCAATTTGATGGCGTCGCTTAAGGGCTGGGATTCCGTTGTCAGTGGATGGCGGCGCCGGGTTTCACTGAAGCGCTTAATCAGTTTGTTGTCACTGGCATCGAGAAAAATAATACGCAGAGTGGCCAGCTGGCGAACTTGTTGGCAAAGGTGCTGGAAACGCGACAGTTCGTGTTGGGAGTTGCGGGCGTCGATGCACACGGCCACTTGCTGGTGAACTTTTAGCGTGCTCTGTGAAAGCTCCGTAACCAGCGCTGGCAGCAGTGACACGGGCAGATTGTCGATGGCGTAGAAGCCCTCGTCTTCGAGTTGGTGAAGGGCGGTACTCTTGCCAGAACCAGAGCGGCCGCTGAGGATAATGAGCTTCATGGCCATCTTTTGGCTAGCCGGCCGTCGCGCGGTCGTACAAGGCCGCATCGCTGTTGGCGTCGCGCAGTTGCTGGCGAAAGCTGTCTTCGTTGAAGGCGTTGGCGAGGCTGGCCAGTACTTTAATGTGTTCGTCGTGGGCTTCCGCGGGTACGATCAGCGCGAAAACGAGGTCAACGGGTTGGTCGTCGATCGC
>NZ_JBFIGO010000065.1:0-16387 GCF_041602295.1 Spongiibacter sp.
AACTCACCGCCGGGCAGTGGCAGGCCGTGCTTAAAGGCATTGACGCGCCGCTGCTGTTTATCACCGCCAAACAGGGCTTTGGCCAGCAGATACTGGCCCTGACCGAGGCTAGGCCGAAAGTGTTTAGCGAGTTAGAGCTAGACGGCGATCACCACTGCCATATGGATAGCTGCGTCGAGGAAGTGGCCGAGGCGGTTGTGGGGCATTGTCTGGGCTTTGCGGGGACTAATTAGCAACAGCTCCGCTAGTTTGTGGCGCTCGCTGCCTGGTGATTGAGCACTACGTTAGTGCCCGGCAGGCATCTGACCAATTCAAGCGTATGTATGTAACCCCTATCGGATATGAGCCTTTCAGGATTCGGCCGCTGTGCAATGACGCTATCCGACTATTGGTGTCAGGGCCATTGATCAATATAAGGTCAGGTTGGAATCAATGGGGGTAGAGCCCTTTCATTCCAATTCCTCCGCAATACCCCCATCAACCGGTCGCGAATTAAAGGTGTGCCAGTACAGCTGGATGTCGGTACTTTTCTTGGTGGCGTCCAAAAACGCGGCCGCCGCTTTAGCCGTATAGGTTTGATCCAGCGTGATACCGCATTGGGCGAATGTTGCGCTGGCCCTGTCCCCGGCCTCGCTGCGCACCCCGTAGCCGTCGCCGTAGTAGTTGTCGATCAGTTTGGGCGCCGGTATTGCTGGCAGAGATAGGCCAAACTGTGACAGCTTATTGCAGGTCTGCTTCATCAGTTGATTGACAGTGGCTGGCGTACAGCTGGGGATCACACCCAGGTGGGAGGGGGCAACGCGGATACCGACGATGTCGGTTTCTAGCCCCGCCAGGGTTGCACCTATCGTTAAACCAGCAAGCGTAGCAGAGGAGCCAACGGGGACGAAAATCTGGCTTGGCGGCGGGCACTGGCCTGCGTCGATTTGCTGCTTTAATTCAACGGCCGCGTTGATAAAGCCCATAGTCCCGGCGACGTTGGAGCCGCCGGCGAAAAGAAAGTAGTGCTTGCGTGACAGGCGCTTGGGGTGGAAGTAGTAATGCCGCACCGTGTTGGCGAGTGAACCGCAAAACTTTAAGTCCGCACCGAAGTTTCGCATTCGCGCTAGGTTGTCGCGCACGGTGTTGGAGGGTGGCTGGTCAAATAACAGAACCGAACAGTGTATGCCCAGTTGCTGACACAGCATGGCCGTGGCAACGCCGTGATTGGTGCCGGTGGCGCCGAAGGTGATCACATGGTCTTTGCCGCGAGCCAGTGCATCGGCCAGGATAAATTCCAGTTTGCGGAGCTTATTGCCGCCGTATACAGCATGGGAAAGATCATCGCGTTTAATCCAGGCATTCGCGCCAATTGCGCTCAAATGCTCAACCGGTGTCGGTAGCTCCGCTAGCTGGAGCCAGGGTAGGGCATCAGACAGTTGTGGGTAAACGTCGAACAAGGGTCTTGTAGTTGTCACGTCAATCACTCGTTCTGCGGTTGCCTCAGGAATAGGGGATAGACTAACGGTTTATCCCTGAAATAGCTGGGGTAAGGTGCCCGCCGCGCTGTGAGCACGAGAGAGCGGCTATTAGTCCCTGTTGCGGCAAGTCATATGTTATTAGATAAATTGGGTGGCAATAAAAAAGGGCCATCGCGGCCCTTGTTATATGTTGCTTGTTACGCAGTGGGAGCCTTACTTAATCAGCGACATAAACTCCGCGCGAGTCGCGGCGTTGTCTTTAAACACCCCCAGCATGGCGCTGGTGCGCATAACGGAATTTTGCTTTTGTACGCCGCGCATCATCATGCACATATGGCGGGCTTCAATGATAACCGCCACGCCTTCGGCGCCGGTAACTTGTTGCACAGTATCGGCGATCTGTGTGGTCAGGCCTTCCTGAATTTGCAGGCGGCGGGCGTAGAGGTCGACGATGCGTGCGACTTTAGACAGTCCCAGTACTTTGCCATTGGGGATGTAGGCCACATGGCATTTGCCGATAAAGGGCAGCAGGTGGTGCTCGCACAACGAGTAGAGCTCGATATCAGAGACCACCACCATTTCGTTGGCGTCGGATTCAAACAGCGCGTCGTTGACGACTTCATCGACGCTGCGTCGGTAGCCTTCGGTCAGGAATTTAAAGGCTTTTGCGGCGCGCTTGGGGGTGTCGAGCAGGCCGTCACGCTCAAGGTCTTCACCAATCTGTTTGATGATCTCTTCGAATGCTTTTTCCACCGGGTTCTCTTATGTCCAGATAAACGAGGGGCAATGGTATCAGAGGCCCCGGGCTTTCCCAAGCGCCGCTGGGCAGGGCCGGGGACCCAGTGTACACTTCGCGCTGTTTATCGCTTTGTACGGGGGCCTAAACATGGGCGAGCGCGAGGATATTAGCCAACATTTGGTCAGCATTCGTGACTATATTCGCTGGGGTTTAAGCGAATTCAGTCGCGCCGGGCTGTTTTTTGGTCACGGCACCGATAACGCCTTGGACGAAGCGCGTTTGCTGGTGTTGCACGCACTGAATATGCCCTTTGACAGTCCGGATGAGTTGCTGCAGTCACGCCTGGTGCCCAGCGAGCGCCGGCGCATTGCCGAGTTGCTGCAGCGACGGATTGACGAGCGTTTGCCTGCGGCCTACCTCACTCACGAGGCCTGGTTTGCGGGCCTGTCTTTTTATGTTGATGAGCGCGTGCTGGTGCCGCGCTCGCCGATAGCGGAGTTGATCGAGAACGGTTTTGCGCCCTGGCTTGCCTGCGAGCCGCGGCGGATTCTGGATCTGTGCACTGGCAGCGCGTGTATTGGTATTGCCTGCGCCTACGCTTTTGAAAATGCCGAGGTGGATGTTGCCGATATCTCAGAGGACGCCTTGGATGTCGCGGGGATTAATATCGCCCGCCACGACTTGCAGCATCGCGTAAACCCGCGCCAATCAGACGTATTCGATAGTCTAGAGGGCAAACGCTACGATCTGATAGTGAGTAACCCGCCCTATGTCGACGCCAGAGATTTGGCAGAGATGCCCGCTGAATATCACCGAGAGCCGGCGCTCGGCCTGGCGTCGGGTGATGACGGCCTGGATTTGACCCGTCGCATTCTTCGCGAGGCCGCACAGCACCTTGAAGAGGGTGGTTTGCTAGTTGTTGAGGTGGGCAATAGCTGGGTCGCCCTGGAAGAGGCCTATCCGCAACTGGGCTTTACCTGGCTGGAGTTTGAGCGCGGCGGCCACGGGGTGTTCGCGCTCACGCGCGATCAGCTGATTGAGGCCGCTGCCAGCCTCTGACAGCGCTGCGGCTTGCCTCTGACTAAGCGGTAGCTTTCACGTATAATTCTTTCACTATTCACGGGTTGGCCCTGGCGCCGGCCGACTAGCCCCACAGCAGGATTGTTTCATGTCAGGTAACACCATCGGTAAGTTGTTCACCGTCACCACCTTTGGCGAAAGCCACGGCCTCGCCCTTGGGGCGATTATTGATGGCTGCCCGCCCGGGCTGGCACTTACTGAAAGCGACCTGCAGCGCGATTTGGATCGCCGCAAGCCGGGGACTTCCCGCTATACCACCCAGCGCCGTGAAGACGACGAGGTGAAAATCCTGTCGGGTGTGTTCGAGGGGGAGACCACCGGCACCTCCATTGGCTTGTTGATAGAGAACCGCGACCAGCGCTCCAAAGACTACAGCAAGATCAAAGACCGCTTTCGCCCGATGCACGCCGACTACAGCTACGAGCAGAAGTACGGCCAGCGCGACTATCGCGGTGGCGGTCGCTCGTCGGCGCGCGAAACCGCCATGCGGGTGGCGGCCGGTGCGGTGGCAAAAAAATACCTGGCCGAGCGCCACGGTGTACAGGTGCGCGGTTATTTGTCGCAGCTGGGGCCGATCAAGGCTGAAAAGCTCGACTGGGATATTGTTGAGCAAAATCCCTTCTTCTGCCCCGACGCGGACAAAGTGCCGGAAATGGAAACCTACATGCAGGCGCTTCGCAAGTCGGGTGACTCGGTGGGGGCCAAGATCTCTGTTGTCGCCAGCGGTGTGCCCGTGGGCTTGGGCGAGCCGGTGTTTGATCGCCTGGATGCGGATATCGCCCATGCGCTGATGGGTATTAACGCGGTGAAAGGGGTAGAGATCGGTGCCGGCTTTGACTGCGTGGATGCCCGCGGCAGTGAGCACCGCGACGAGTTAACCCCCGAGGGCTTTACCTCTAATAATGCCGGCGGCGTGCTGGGCGGGATCTCCAGCGGGCAGGATATTGTTGCCCACATGGCGCTGAAGCCGACGTCGAGTATCTTGATTCCCGGCCAGACCATTAATCAGCAGGGCGAGGCGGTGGATGTGATTACCACCGGCCGCCACGACCCCTGTGTGGGCATTCGCGCGGTGCCGATTGCCGAGGCGATGCTGGCCATTGTGCTGATGGACCATCTGTTGCGCAATCGCGGTCAGAATGCCGATGTACACTGTGACACCCCGGTGATTCCGGCGGCGCGCTAGTTCAGCATGGCGGCGCAATTGCCGTACTGGCGGCTGTCGGCCTTTTACTTTTTCTATTTTGGCCTGCTGGGCACCTGGCTGCCGTACTGGTCGCTGTATCTCAAGTCGCTGGGCTATTCCTCGGGGGAGATCGGTATTCTCTCCGCGCTGGTCATGGTTACCAAGGTACTGGCGCCCAATCTGTGGGGTTACCTCGCCGACCGCTATGACTGCCGCACGCGGATTATTCGTCTCGGTGCGCTGTTGGCGGTGGTGGCGTTTTGCGGGGTATTTGTTCGCCAGGACTTTTATTGGCTGGCTGCCGTGGTGGTGGGTTACAGCTTTTTTTGGAATGCGGTGCTGTCCCAGTTCGATGTGTTGACACTCAGTCACCTCGACGGCCAGCACGCCCGCTATTCACTGATTCGGCTGTGGGGCTCGGTGGGCTTTATCGCTGCGGTATTGGCGGTGGGAGCCTGGCTTGATCACCACCCCATTGTGCATCTGCTGTACATTATTACTGCCCTGTTGTCGGCGATCTGGCTGGGCAGTCTGTTAGTGGCCGAGAATGCCTCGGGGCTGAGTCGCGGCGACCGCAGCCCGGGTTCGCTGCTGCGTATTTTGCGCCAGCCGGCGGTGCTGGCGTTTTTTGGCACCAGTTTTCTGCTGCAGTTTTCCCACGGCCCGTATTACACTTTTTTCAGTATTTTCCTCGAGTCTCAGGGTTACAGTAAGTCGGCGACGGGCATGCTGTGGTCGCTGGGGGTGTTTGCCGAGGTGCTGTTGTTTATCGGCATGCACCATGTGCTAGGTCGGTTTAGCCTGCGCCATATTTTGCTGGTCAGTTTGCTGTTGACCGCCCTGCGCTGGTGGTTGATTGCTGAGTTCGTCAGTTCGTTGACGATATTGCTGTTTGCCCAGTGCTTGCATGCGGCCAGCTTTGGCAGCGCTCATGCGGCGGCGGTGGAAACCATTAGGCGGTTTTTCAGTGGCCACCATGGCCAGGGTATGGCGTTGTACAGCGGCTTGAGTTTTGGCGCTGGCGGCGCGCTGGGTGCGCTGTTTAGCGGCTATGCCTGGGATCTGAGTCCACGCCACTGTTTCTGGATCGCGGCGGTGGCAGCGCTGTTGGCGGCCTGGTTGGCCTGGCGCTATTTTGAGACGCCGGACACGCCTGCCGACGCCCGCAGTCGTGTCGGCGGCGCCGCTGGGGTAGACTGAAAGAAAAAACCGGAAGGACCTTATGGCTCAGGAATCTGTCGTTTACGGTTGTATTACCGACATGTTGTTTGTGCGTGATGGTATTGATTTGCTGGAGCGGCGGGAGGTCAATCAGCAAATTACCGATACCTTGCCGTCGGCGGAAGATTGGCCGCTGCTGTGCCGGGAAATGTTCGCGGTGCCGCGCCGGGCTGTGGAGTTTGGCGACTGCCAGACTGATGTGATTCACTTTGGCAGCTCCTACAAGGCGATAGAGCACGAGTGGGACGCCTGGCTGCGGCTGTTCGAAAAAATGCTGGGCAAAATGTACTGGGTGTCGGCAACGGTGCATTTGCAAACCGCCTATAGTGGCAGTCATACCTTTGTGTGGCAGGCCGATGGCGATTATCATGCGCCCGGTGATGACCCCGGTCGCCTGCGTTGCGAGTGGCTTAAAGAAGACAGTTTTGCCTGACGGCAGGAGTACAGCAGAACGTGCTTGAGTGGTTTGCAGCTTTTAAACGCTACCGGACGCCGGTGCTGGCAGTATTGGCGACGCTGATGCTGGTGTGTTCAGCGGTGTGGAGTTTTGATGTTCCCTGGCGGGAAATACTCGGTTATTTGCTGATGTGTGTACTCGGCGTGCTGGTGATCGCCAGTGCGGCGGCAGCAACGGTTTACCTGATAAAAACGCTGCGCTAGGCAGCGTCTCACTCTGACAGTTTTAGTCGATATCGATATCCACGCTTAGCTGTTCCGCTATCTCTTCCAGCGCATCTTCCAGTTCGTCGCGGTCGCAGCCGGGAGGCACGGCGGCGGTTACCCGGGCATTGAACAGGGCGTCGCCACTCATTGGCGCGCTGGTGATATTGGAGCTGAGCTCGGTGACGTTGATCTGGCGTTCCTTCAGTGCGCGGCTGACTTCGCGCACAATACCGGGGCGGTCGTTGCCGACGATGTGCAGCTGGCAAATGCCCTGTTCACTGCTCAATTCGTCAGTGGCATCGTAGTCGTTGATAATGACTTTAATGCCATCGCGCTCCAGGGCGTGTAGGGCAAGGTTCAGCGCCTCGCGCTTGTCGGCGGCCAAGCTTACTCGGCCTATGCCGGCAAACTGGCCAGCGAGCTGGGTCATCCGGCTTTCCTGCCAGCTGCCACCGGCGTCGGCAATCGCGCTGGAGAGCATTTCGACAAGACCCGGGCGATCCTGGCTGATAAAGGTAAAGACCACTGATGTATTCACGGTAAAACCCTGTATGACTAGAGACACGCAATAGCGCTAACGATACGATATCTTAGCTAACTTATCACCCGGCAGGGACGACCGCTCGGCTAGTGAGGCGACAAAATGCAGATACAGGTGGAATTTTGTGTAATACCGCTCAATGCGGGTGAGTCGCTGGCGCCCTATATCGCTGAATGCCAGCGGATTTTGACTGACAGCGGTTTGAGTCATCAGCTGCACGCCTTTGGTACCAATATCGAGGGCGAGTGGGAGGTGGTGATGGCGGCGGTAAAGCACTGTCATGCGCGCATTCATGAAATGGGGGCGCCGCGTATACACAGTCAATTAAAAATCGGCAGCCGGGTGGATCGCGAGCAGAGCTTGCAGGATAAAATCGACAGCGTGACGGCGTTGACCCAGGCGACAGACAAGAGAGTGTGATGAGTGACTATGTAGAAATTCCCTGGCAAAAGCTCAGTGAGGAGGCCTTTGCCGGTATGTTGGAAGAACTGGTGAGCCGCGATGGCACCGATTATGGCGAACAGGAGTTGAGTCAGGAAGAAAAAATCGCCCAGCTGCGCGCGTCACTGACTAGCGGCAAGGCCTTTATTGCGTTTTGCAGTGAGACGGAAAGCTGGTCGGTACTGCCCCGTCGGCCTTAGGCGGCAGGGTCAGTGGCTAATCGGGCTGGGGCAGAGCACCGGCGTCGATGACAGCGCTTGGAAGTGGATGTATAGATGACGAGTAGAAGTAGAATATGACGAGCAAGGCTGATCACAGTCTCGATACCAGTGGGCTGAGCTGCCCGGAACCGGTAATGATGCTGCACAATAAAATTCGCGATATGGCCGCAGGAGAGGTGCTGGAAATACTGGCCACCGACCCGGCGACCACCCGTGACATTCCCAAGTTTTGCAATTTTCTTGGCCATGAGCTGCTCGAAGAGCAGCACGACGGCGACCACTACCGCTACTGGGTGCGCAAGGCTTAGTGCTTGATCAGGGTGCTCAGCGCGCGGGCGCTCAAGGCGCCGCCGCTCTTGATCTGATTGGCGATGTGGTACTGGAAGTAGTAGCGCAGCCCACACGCCTCAGAGGCGGCATACAGACAGGGGTCGCCCGGTAGTACCGGTTGCTGGGTGATCTTGGCGCTGTCGGCCAGCATCGCTTGCAGGCTGCCATCGGCAAGCAGCTGCCAGCTGACAACCGGTTCCAGGCGCAGCTCGCTGTTATCAGCCATCAGGGCCGCATGGCTGCCGATCAGATCTGGAATTTCTTGAATGACACCACTGCCGGGTTGTGGCGGCTGCTCCGCAAGGCTGTCTAAGGTAATGCGTTGATGAGCCGGGATGGCGTTAAATGGCCGCTCATTGAGCGGGTCGAAATAGCCCTGGGCGAGTCCGGATTGGGCGTCGTTGAGCTCAGTGCAGCGCGCGACGCCATTGAGCCAGGGCACCATTGCCACATCGCGGCCATCGGCTTGTCTGGCCCAGCACAGAATGCGAATGGCATAGAGCTTGTCGGTAGACAGGGCGTGGTGAGCGTAGAGCAGGCAGTAGCCCTGAAATTCTGGTGACAGGGCGACAATGCGGCGTCCGGCCTCTGGCGAACGCGGTGAGGGAAAGGGCAGAATCTGCGCAGTGGGGGTCTTGCCTGGGTTACGTGCAGCCATAACGGTTCCTCACGTAGCGGAGCGGGCCATGACACTCTGTGGCGTATCGCAACCGAGCGCAACGCCGCCCCTTTCTGATAAAATTACCCCCAGTTTGTCCATTTGCCAAGTTTTTCTCGAAAGGTCCTCGTGAGCAGCCCGTATTATTTTGCCTATGGCTCGAATATGAATCCCGCGCGAATGCGCGCTCGCGGGCTGCTATTTAGCAGCGCCGAGACGGCGCGCCTGGAGGGCTATACCCTGTGTTTTAACAAGGCTGCGCACAATAATCCGGGGGTGGCCTACGCCAATGTGTTGCCCACTCACGGTGGTTGCGTAGAGGGCGTGCTCTATCGGCTGGGGGATGTTGCGGCGATCGCGCAGATGGACCACTACGAGGGCACGCCGGTGCGCTATAGCCGCGAAACGCTCACTGTGCACACGGCCGCTGGCAGTCAGCGCGCCTGGGTTTATCTGGCCAATCCGGCATATATTCGCCGCGGCCTGTTGCCGCAAAGCCGCTACCTGCAACATTTGCTGGCGGGGGCTGAGTTTTTGAGCCCGTCTTATCTGGAGTGGTTGCGCAGTCAGCCTTGTCATGCGGTTACAGAGGGCTGTGCGCAGCGGGGACTGCAATACAATGACTAGTATTGCCGCACTGGAGAACCTGGCGCTAGACCTGCGTATCGCCGGCCTGTTTGATCAGTGCTTTGCCGACAGCCATCGCTGCGTGTTGCAGGGCGGTGCCGACGAGCCGTTTTATCAGCCCGGGCGCGCTGGTCACTCGCTGAGTGTTATTTACTATCGCGAAGACTTTGCTCGCAGCGCGCTGCACGAAGTGGCGCATTGGTGCATCGCCGGTGAGGCGCGGCGTCAGCAGCCGGATTACGGTTACTGGTACGAACCCGATGGTCGCGACGCTCAGCAGCAGCGGCTGTTTGAATCGGTGGAGCGGCGTCCCCAGGCGCTGGAGTGGTTTTTTTGTCTGGCGGCGGATATCCCCTTTAGTTTGAGTATCGATAATCTCGACGGCGCGCCGCAGGACAACTTCGGTTTTGCACTGGCGGTATGGCAGCAGGCGCGCAGTTATCTGCGCGATGGCTTACCGGCTAGGGCAGCGCGTTTCCAGCAGAGCCTGGCGACGGCATTTGGCAGTGGCCAGCCATCGGCCGCGGCGCTGTCGCTTGCGGTGCTGTACCCTTGATGCGCCAGCGGCTGTATTGCCTGGATGCCTCAATTTATATTTTCCGCGCCTATTACTCGCGGCGGCCACAGTTCCTCAGCCAGGCCGGCCACGCGCTGGATGCGGTGGCGGGCTATCTTGAAACCCTGCTGGCATTTTTGCATCGTCAGCAGCCGCAGCGTTTGGTGATTGCCTTTGACGAGAGTCTCGGGCGGGGCTTTCGTGAAGCCCTATATCCGCCCTATAAATCGCGGCGCGGCCTGCCCGATGCCGAGCTCGCCTATCAGCTGCAATGTTGCCGCGCGCTGACTGAGGCGCTGGGCTTGGCCTGTTGCAGTGACGCGGAGTTTGAAGCTGACGATCTGCTGGCCAGTGCCGCGGCGGTTGCACAGGCGCAGGGGCGGCCGGTTACGGTATTGAGCCGCGATAAGGATTTGGCGCAGATATTGGTTCACAGCGATGATCAGCTGCAGGACCTCAGCGGCTCGGCGTTGAGCAAGGCGCAGTGGCAGGCGCTTAATGGTTTGGCTACCGAGCGCCTTGCCGACTATTTGGCGGTGGCCGGCGACCGCGCCGACGATATTCCGGGCCTGAGCGGGGTTGGCGAAAAAACGGCGAAGCGCATTTTTGACCGATACCACTCGCTGGAAGACATTTTTGAAAATATTGCCGAGCTTGAATCGCTGCCGGTGCGCGGCGCCTCGCGACTGGGCGAGCGCTTTACAGCGCAGCGCGAGGCGCTGTTTTTATACCGGCAGCTGAGCCGCTTGCGGGTGGATGCGCCGCTGCCGCCGCGCTGCCGGAGCGGTGTGCGCGAGGTGGTCAATCGCGATGAGCTAGTGCGCGCGACTGGCGGGTTGCCGGCGACTTATATCGACCGGCTGCTGGCGCGCTTTCCGCAGGCATTGAATTGGCAATAATGGCAGGGACAATGAAAATACTGGTCGATGAAAATGTACCGCTGGCTGAGGTCTATTTGTCTCGCTATGGGGAGGTAGAGCGCTTTGCCGGTCGCAGTTTGCAAGCCGAGCAACTCGCCGAGGCCGAAGCCCTGGTGGTGCGTTCTGTGACGCGGGTGGATGCGTCGCTGCTCGCCGGTAGTCGCATTGGCTTTGTCGGCTCGTGCACGATCGGCAGTGACCACCTCGACTTGGAATACCTGCAAAGTGCCGGCATTGAGGCGCATACCGCCCCGGGCTGTAATGCCAATTCGGTTGTTGATTATGTACTCAGTGTGATTGCGGTTTGCGGGGACCGCCTAGAGCGGCTGCTGGCCGGCGGTCGCCTGGGTATCGTGGCCTACGGCAACGTTGGCCGGGCATTGGCGTCGCGCGCAGCCGCCCTGGGTGTTGACTGTATTGCCTACGACCCATTGTTGGATCAAACAGCCGACAAGTGTTTGGCTTCGCTGGAGGCGGTATTGCAGTGCGATGTGGTCAGCGTGCACGCACCGCTCACTCGCCGTGGCAGTCACCCCAGCTACCATATGCTGAGCGCGGAGCGGCTTGCGCAGATGCCGCAGGATGCGCTGCTGATTAGCGCCGGGCGCGGCGGCGTGGTGGCGACCGAGGCACTGTTGGCGCTAAAGCAGCGGCGTCCAGATATCCGCCTGGCCTTGGATGTTTGGGAGGGTGAACCCGCGGTCGATACCGAGTTGGCGGCTTTGTGTGATATTGCCACGCCGCATATTGCCGGTTATAGCCTCGACGGCAAAATCGCCGGCACAAAAATGATCGCCGAGCGCTTGGGGGACTATCTTCGCGACCGGGGCGAAGATATCGGTAGTGTGGATATGCAGGCGGCGGCGCTGGCAACGCCGGTCATTGTACTCAAGGAAACAGGCGGTGCGGCGCTGCTGCGCGAAGCGGCGCTGGCGGTGTACGACCCGCGGGGCGACGATCGTCGTTTTCGTCAGAGTTTGTTAGCCGCTGAGCCGGCCGGTGAATTCGATTTGCTGCGCAAGCACTATCCCGAGCGGCGCGAGTTTGCGTTTTGTGACTATCGCACGGAGTCGGCGCTTAGTGCGGCGGCGCTTAGCCTGCTTGCCGCCTTGCCAGGTAGCAGATGAATTCATCGTCGCTGCCGCTAATGTTATCGAGGCAGGCGGCAACACGCGCCGGGTCGATGGGGACTTCGCGCCCTTGATCGTCGATGAGCCAGGCACCGTAGCGCTGCTCAAAGTCCTGTTGGGCGGTGCGGCTGGGAGAAGTCGTGGCTGCAGTCATGGGCGGTCCCGTTAAGATTTAGGCAAAGTATGCGAGTAAATGATGTCAGTTTTATTATTGCGCCACAGCGCATTTGCCCTGTCTCTAGGTATTCGCCGCAGGCAGGGCTGGAGTGAGTGCGATGTTTAAGCTGGGCCTGATTATCAACCCCTATGCCGGCCTTGGCGGCCCCGAGGGTTTAAAGGGCAGCGACACGTTGCCTGAGGCCATGCGCCTGGCGGTGGCGCAGGGCAGTAGTGCCAGTCGCGCGCAAGCGCGAGCGCAGCGCTGCCTGGACCTGCTCAGGCCATTGGCGGCGCAAGTTGAGGTTTACGGTTTTGCCGGGCCCATGGCCGAAGACGCCGCGCTCGCTGCGGGTTTTGGGTTTCACACGCTCGGTGAGGCGGCTGCGCCGAGCAGTGCACTGGATAGCCAGCGCGCCGCCACAGCCGCTGCGCAGGCCGGGGTTGACCTGTTGCTGTTCGTCGGCGGCGATGGCACCGCCCGGGATATTTACAGCGCCGTTGGCGAGCAGCTGCCGGTGCTGGGTTTGCCGGCGGGGGTGAAAATGCACTCGGCGGTTTATGCCATTAATCCCGAGGGCGCGGCGGAAATTTTAACGGCGTTGATTGGCGGAAAATTAGTAGAAGTTGGGCTGCAGGAGGTGCGCGATATTGATGAAGCCGCCTTCCAGCAAGGCCGGGTGCGCTCGCGCCACTACGGTGAGTTGCTGGTGCCGCGCCTCGGCGGTTTTTTGCAGCAGGTGAAGCAGGGCGGGCGCGAGGTGGAAGCGCTGGTGATTGCCGATATCGCCGATGAGTTAATGGAGCACTACGACGAAGACTGCCTGTATATCGTCGGCCCGGGCAGTACGACGACCGGCTTTATGCAGGCCTTGAATTTGCCTTACAGCCTGCTGGGTGTGGATGTGGTGCGCGGCGGCGAGTTGTTGCAGGTGGATGCCAATGCGGCGCAGATCACTGCCTTGCTCGACGCCCACGGCGGCCCTGTGCAGGTGCTGATCACCGCTATTGGCGGGCAGGGCCACATACTCGGCCGCGGCAATCAGCAATTGACCCCGGCGCTGATTCGGCGCATTGGCCGCGAGCATTTTCAGGTGTTGGCCAGCAAGAGCAAATTAACCGGGCTGGCGGGGCGGCCGCTGTTGGTCGACAGCAATGACCCCGAGCTGGACCAGCAGTGGCAGGGCTATATTCCGGTGATCTGCGGTTATCGCGATCAAGTGATGTACCGCGTCAGCGCGGCGGGGGATTAAGGCCAGTGGCCCAAGCTTTAAACGAGAGCAGTATGAGTGAATCAGCGGTCACCTGTCTGGCTGAATTTAATACGCTAAGTGATTTTAGCCAGTGGGGCGCGAAGTTGGTCGAGGGCGGCGATGCCCGGCGGCTGTTTCACGGTCGCGGTCAGTGCTATGCCGGCTATGAGTGGTTGACGGTGGATTACTTTTCACCGCTGCTGTGGTTGGTGCTGTACCGCGAGCCGCCGGCGCAATTTTGGGGCGATTTCTGCGCCGCATTGCGTCGCCAATACGGCGGTGCGGTTGCTGGCGCGGCGGTGCAACACCGCTACCGGCGCGATGCGGAGCTGCAGTGGTTGTGGGGGGAGCCGCAGACAGTGCTGCAAGCCCGTGAAGACGGCCTGAAGTTTGGCCTGCAGCTGGGCGGTCGGCAGAACATCGGCTACTTCATGGATATGCAGCCGGCCCGCCAGTGGCTGCGAACGGTGGCGCCGGGTCGGCGCGTGCTGAATTTGTTTTCCTATAGCTGCGCCTTTTCGGTGGCCGCCAGTGCGGCGGGAGCCGAGGCGGTGGTGAATATTGATATGAGTAAGGCGGCGCTGCGCAGCGGCCGTGTCAACCACGCGATGAACCCCGGGGCAGAAACCGAATTGCATTTTCTGGGGCACGATATTTTTCGCAGCTGGGGCAAGCTCAAAAAGCTGGGGCCTTACGAGGTGGTCATTTGCGATCCGCCGTCGCGCCAGGCGGGCAGTTTTGACGCTGCCAAAGATTACGGCAAGTTGCTGCGCCGCATGGACAGTTTTTGCGCGCCCGGCGCGGAGGTGTTGCTGTGTCTGAATTCGCCGTGGCTGGGTGAGGCGTTTTTGCGCGACTGCGCCGCTGAGCACTGGCCGGCAGGGCAGTTTTGCGAGCGCTTGGCAGGCCGTGAAGACTTTCCCGAGCGCGATGCCGATGCCGCGCTCAAGGTGTTGAGATACCGCGCGCCTAGCTGACGGCGCGCAGTTTTTTGCGGTAGCCCTGCAGGAAGCGCGCGAAGCGCTCAATTGCATCGGCCAGATCCAGTTTGTTCGGCAGGAAGACAATACGCAGATGGTCGGCGGCGCCCCAGTTAAAGCCACTGCCCTGTACCAGCAGAATCTTTTCCTGGTTGAGCAGGTCGAGCACCAGCTGTTCGTCATTGGCGACGGGGTAGACCTCGGGGTCCAGGCGCGGGAACATATAGATCGCACCGGCCGGTTTGGTACAGCTTACGCCGGGAATGTCGTTGAGCATTTTCCAGGCGAGGTCGCGCTGTTCGAGCAGGCGGCCGCCGGGCAAGATTAATTCATTAATACTTTGATAGCCGCCGAGGGCCGTTTGAATGGCGTGTTGGGCCGGCACATTGGCGCATAGCCGCATCGACGACAGTATGTCCAAGCCCTCTATATAGTCTTTGGCGCGATCCTTGGCGCCGGAGACAATCATCCAGCCGCTGCGGAAGCCGGCCAAGCGATAGGCCTTCGACAAGCCGTTAAAGGTCAGGCAGAGCACATCCCTGCTGATACTTCCCAGCGGGATATGCACGGCGTCGTCGTAGAGAATTTTGCTGTAAATCTCGTCGGCAAAGATCACCAGTTCATACTCTTCGGCGATGGCGACCAGCGCCTCCAGCATCTCGCGGCTGTAGACCGCGCCGGTGGGATTGTTGGGATTGATAATGACAATCGCCCGGGTTTTATCGGTGATTTTGCTGCGAATGTCTTCCAGCGAGGGCTGCCAGTCGTTGTCTTCTTCGCAGAGATAGTGCACCGGCTTGGCGCCACTCAGTGATACCACCGCGGTCCACAGCGGGTAGTCAGGGGAGGGAATTAGCACCTCGTCGCCGATGTTGAGCAGCGCCTGGGTGGCCATGGTAATCAGCTCGCTGCAGCCGTTGCCCAGGTAAATGTCATTGATTTCCACGCCGGGGATACCAATTTTCTGGCACTCTTGCATTACGGCTTTGCGCGCCGAATACAGTCCTTTTGAGTCGCTGTAGCCCTCGCTCTCGGGCAGCATGCGAATGACATCCTGGATGATTTCTTCGGGGGCATTAAATCCAAAGGGTGCCGGGTTGCCGATGTTGAGCTTGAGGATGCGGTAGCCTTCTTCCTCCAGTTCGTTGGCGCGGCGCAGCACGGGCCCGCGAATGTCGTAGCAGACGTCCTGGAGTTTGCTGGATTTGTAATAGTTGCTCATGGCAGTCTTCTAAATATGGGTGGCGATCGTCACCGCAGTATGTTTTATCGCGGGTGCGACAGTATTTTGTCCCTAGTATACGTGCTCAATCGCACCCAGGTGGAGGGTAAATGATGGAAAAAATCGTGAAAACCGCGCAGCAGTGGCGGGAACTGCTCGGCCCGGAGGCCTATCAGGTGTGCAGGGAAAAGGGTACCGAGCGCGCTTTTAGTGGCGAGTACTACCACGAGAAGGCGGCGGGCACCTACCGCTGTCGTTGCTGCGAGGCGGCGCTGTTCAGCTCTGAATGCAAGTATGACTCGGGTTCTGGGTGGCCGAGTTTTTATCAGCCGACGGCGAGCGAGGCGGTGGCGGTGCACCGCGATACCAGTCACGGCATGGTGCGCGATGAGGTAAGGTGCGCGCGCTGCGATGCGCATTTGGGCCATGTTTTCGCCGATGGGCCGCCGCCGACGGGACTGCGTTATTGCATAAATTCGCTGTCATTAAGCCTCGATAAATCAGTAACTTGACGAATTTCTGCGCAGCTTGAGTGAAAAGTGGGCAAATTCGCGGGAAATTTGAATTATTTTACTTTTCAGCGCGATTCCGACTTGACGGCGGGGGGTTGGCTCCCTAAAATTCGCGCCACTTTCAGGCAACAAGTGACTCGAAGTCTGGAAGGTTTGCGGCGTCCCCTTCGTCTAGTGGCCTAGGACACTGCCCTTTCACGGCAGTAACAGGGGTTCGAGTCCCCTAGGGGACGCCAATTAATTTTGCTTGGTAGCGTTGCAGCTGCCAAGCAGGGAAGGAAAAACCGGCCGTTTTTCCTTTCGCCAGAACGCGGTGATAGCAGCGTTTGCAGTCTTGACGAGGTCAACTGCAATCTCTAAAATTGCCGCCTCTTTTGAGCAGTCGAGACCTTAGGGTTTAGGTGGCTTGAAAGGTTTGCGGCGTCCCCTTCGTCTAGTGGCCTAGGACACTGCCCTTTCACGGCAGTAACAGGGGTTCGAGTCCCCTAGGG
>NZ_JBFIGO010000066.1:0-16242 GCF_041602295.1 Spongiibacter sp.
AGAACGCGTCACCCTGAGAGAAAGCATTGTTATTGTGCTGTCTGGCTCCAGCCTCAATGTCAACCTCAGCCCCGCCAGCGTCAACCTCGACAGCGGCACCGCCACCGTCACCGTCAGCATTGACGACGTTAATGGCCAGGTCCCTCCTGCCGGCACGACTATTACTGTCACAACCGACCAGGGCAGTATTAGCGGCCCGTCGAGCGAAACCATGCTATCGACCAACACCCAGGGGCCCGCCGTATTTGCGTTTCGCATCAAACAGGGATCCAAGCCCGGCCAGGGCACCTTTAGCGTAGAAGTCACCACGCCCAAGGGCGTTGTTTCGCGCGCCTTTGCCAACGTGAGCCAAACTGTCACACCGCCGTAAGGCGCATCGAACGGGGTGCCTTGTACAGACACCTTAAGCACCCCGTTCACCCTCCCCCCGTTCACAAGTTCCAGCAAGCTGTTACACTTCCCCGCTGATCAAAACCACTGACCAGCCAGGACGTTTTCATGCCACTGCCTCGCCTTGCCCTACCCCTGTGTTTACTGGCCGCCTGCACATCATTCAACGCAGCTGCCGACGCCCGCCACTACTCCTACGTAGAGCTCGCCTATGCCTACCAAAGCACCGACTGGGGGCCCTATGCCGAAGAAAGCAACATGACTTTTCTCGCCAGTGCCGAGGCCTTTGACTACCTCCATATACACGCCCGCTACAACAACGGCGACACCTATCTGCCCCGCGGCGTAATACAAGATGGCTGGTGGACCTACGGCCTGGGTGGTCACTACTACCTCAACAGCCGCACTTCGCTGCTGATTGGCGCCGACCGCCATGAGTTACAGTCGCAGAGCGGCCGCCCCAATCAGCGCGGCTGGGAATACAAAATTGGCGTTCGCCACGACATTAATCAGCAGTGGCGGCTGACGCTGGAGGCCGGCGATCACAATGTGGTTGTCGACGACGACACAACCTTCATTTTTGAGACGCTCTATCAGCCCCGCCCGAAGCTGGGTTTTGTCTTCCGGGTGCGCGACTACGACAAACTCGACCTCAGTTCTTACGAGATCGGCGCGCGCTGGGACTATTAAGCCGTGCCCGGGGCACTGAGTATCCCGCTGAGGCTGTGCTAAAATGCCGCGACATTTTGCAGCCCTCAGCCCATGACCAAGACCGACGACATTTATTCCAGCCCACATCGTGAGCTGCAGCGCTTCGCCTTCGACGAACAGGTAGTCGAAGTCTTTCCCGACATGATCCAGCGCTCGGTGCCGGGCTACGCCACCATTATCGCCATGACTGGCGTAATGGCCGGGCGCTACGCCAAAGACGGCAGCCACTGCTACGACCTTGGCTGCTCATTGGGCGCCAGCTCACTGGCCATTGCCCGCGAGACCGCCGAACGCGATATTCGACTGATCGGCGTCGACAACTCCGCGGCGATGATCGAACGCTGCCGAGACTATTGCCGACAATCAAATACCACCATTGAGTTGCGCTGCGAAGCCATCCAGGACACCGAGATCAGCAATGCCTCAGTGGTAGTACTGAATTTTACCCTGCAGTTTGTGCCAGAACGCGAGCGCCAGGCACTGTGCCAACGCATTTGCGACGCCATGCGACCCGGCGGCATCTTGATTCTGTCGGAAAAAATCAAGTTTGCCGACGACCACCTGCAAGAGCTCAACACCGAGCTGCACCACGCATTTAAACGGGCAAACGGCTACAGCGAGATGGAAGTTGCCCAGAAACGCAGCGCCCTGGAAAACGTACTCATCCCGGAAACGCTCAGCCAACACCAGCAACGACTGAAAAGCTGTGGCTTCAGCAGTGTTGATGTGTGGTTTCAATGTTTCAACTTTGCGTCGATGGTCGCCATTAAATGAACCACCCACGAATGGATTTTCAACCCTTCCTCGACCTATTGGCCCGCGACGAGAAACTGGCCAACTGGGCGAGCGCACTGCCGGCGCAGATCCGCGCCGGCCTAAACCCCAAGCGCTATGGCGACCTCCCGCGCTGGCAGCAGGCGCTGAACGAACTGCCCGCGCTCACCCCAGAGCATATTCACCTCAATCAATCTCGGGTTGGCGCCAGCGGCGACATCACCCCCAGCGATCAGCAACAGCTCCGCGAGGCGCTGCTGGGCCTGCACCCCTGGCGCAAAGGGCCCTTTGAGCTGTTCGGCGTACATATAGACACCGAGTGGCGCAGCGACTGGAAATGGCAGCGCCTGGCGCATGCCATAGCACCGCTGCAGGGACGACGGGTACTGGATGTCGGCTGCGGCAGTGGCTACCACTGCTGGCGCATGCGCGGCGCCGGCGCGGCACTGGTCGCAGGCATCGACCCCACACCACTATTTGTTATGCAGCACTTCGCCCTGCAGCACTATCTGCGCGACCCCGCAGTCGCCGTTTTGCCGATGGGCATTGAGCAACTCCCAGAAAAACTCGCGGCCTTCGACACTGTATTTTCGATGGGCATCCTCTACCACCGCCGCTCCCCCTTTGACCACCTGCTACAACTTCGCGACGCGCTGCGCAGCGGCGGCGAACTAGTACTGGAAACCCTCGTTATCGACGGCAAACTCGGTGACTGCCTAGTTCCCGAGGGACGCTACAGCAAAATGGGCAATGTCTGGTTTATCCCCAGCACCGCGACGCTGGAGAGCTGGCTGCGCAAAACCGGCTTTCAGAACATCCGCCTCATCGACGTCGGCACCACCAGCACTGACGAGCAGCGCCGCACACCGTGGATGCGCTTTCACTCGCTGGCGGAATTCCTCGACCCCAATGACGCCAGCCTCACCGCCGAAGGCCATCCCGCGCCGCGCCGCGCCGTGCTGATCGGCAACAAGGCCTAGCCCTGATACACTAAAATCTCTCGCTGCGACATAGCGAGATTAGACATCCATCAAACTTTCAGAAAAAATACAGGCATATTAAAAGGCCTGCCTTACATTTGTGGTATGTTCCACTGAGCACAAAACAGGCAAAACACTAAGGGCTGATATCCAGTATATGGATACAACAATCGCGGCAACGTTAACAGCGACCATGAATACGCTGACCAACAAGTGGTTTGACGACCACTTGTACCGCTATTTAGAGCGCCTGCAGGATAACTTCCATCGCCGCGCCCTGAGCACTGCCGACAAAATTGAGCAAGACGCCCTGCTGGCCCAGCAGCAGCGCATTAAAAATGGCCAAGATGAGGCCTACCGGCAGTTTTCACGCCAGCTACAACACAATATCAACAATTCCCGGCCCTACAGCCCCGGCGGCCACACCAAGCTCGACCAGCTGCTGCAGCGCTGCCAGCAACAACAGAACCAACAGCTCAGCGACCACTGCGCCACACTCTGCCGCGCCATCTCGCCGATGCTCATTCTCGCCAGTTTTCAACATCTGGCGAAGCCCCTCAAGATCGACCGCCAACACCTGAGCCAGGCCCTGTCATTGTTCAATGTGTTAGTCCTGCGCGAGGCTCCCAAGCTCTACGATATACTGCTCGCACAGCTGCCCGGCACCAGCACTCCCCACCCTCAACGGGGCCTGGAAGACTGGATCAGCCACATTGAACAACAGCTCAATGAACAGAATCTCAACGCTCGCCAGCGCGCCCTAAACGAGCTGCGCCTGCAGCGCCTGCGCTCCCGCGACAAGCCCCTCAGCACAGATGCCAGCGACAAACTGTCAGACCAGCAATTGATCAGCGAAGCCGCCGCGATATTCAGTCGCAGCCACATTAACCGCCGACAACTATCCCCCAGTGTTGTCGCCTCGCTAAACACCCTGCAAACCCTTGTCAGCAATGTCGCCCTGCAGGACCGCCAGTTATTTCTTAACCCCCTGCACCCCGCCCGACAAATCTGTCACCAACTCGTCGCCAGCAGCGAACGCTGGCAGCATGCCGACCCCAGCCTGCAACAAGAATTTGAGCGCTCGCTTCGCGATATCGTTCGCGGGCTTGAACGCGACCAACAGCACGGCAAGCACTTTAGCCAACGCCAGGATGAAGTCGACCGCTGCTGTCAGCAACTGGTACAAAGCGCCAAGCTCAACGACCGCCGCAAACTTCATGCCGAAGCCGGCAAGCGGCGCATTACCCGCTTGCGACGCAAGGTGCACGCACTGATTGATCAAAAAACCCACGGCGTTAACTTACCTGCCAGCATCGACAACCTGCTCTACGGGCCCATGACCAGCATATTGCTGTTCCACTGGCTCCGCCACGGCAGCAATAGCGACGCCCTGCGTCGCAACCTCGGCCTGGTAGACGACATATTGTGGTATATCAAGCCACATCGCGATTGGACCCTACTGCGCCGCGCCAAAGACATGGGCGGCGATGTCGAACAGCGCCTGCTCGACGGCTTCAAACGCATCAACCTGGACGACAGCAGCGCCCGTGCACTCATTGATGAACTCCACCAGCTGCGCCTCATTGCCTCAGGCATGTCCGGCATCAGCGGCCACAGCGATCGTCCCTAATCTGCGCCTTACTGCCGCCAGCCAAAGCAGTTATACTTAGCCCCCGCGGCGCGCTCACCGCGCCGCGCCATTACCCCAGCCAACGCTAAGCGCATTTTAAGGTGACGATCTTGCAACTCGACCAAGCATCTACGGAACAATTACGCGAATGGGAAAGCGCCCTCAGCGCGGAATATGAGCAATATCAGGCCGCAGACCTCAGCCTCGACCTGACCCGCGGCAAACCCAGCGGCGAGCAACTCAGCTTGTCGGACAGTATTCTCGACGTTCTCGGCAACGACCTTGGCAACGACGGCAATATTGACCTGCGCAATTACGGCGGCCTCGACGGTATTAGCGAGTGCAAACGCCTGTTTGCCCCGGTACTGGGTGTTGCGGAAGACGAAATCCTGATCGGCGGCAACAGCAGCCTCACACTGATGTACTTCGCCGTTTTATTTGCCTCGCAAATGGGCTTTGGCGACCTAGGGCCGGCGTGGAAGAGCGGCGGCAAGCCGGTGAAGTTCCTCTGCCCCGTTCCCGGCTACGATCGGCACTTTGCGGTCTGCGAACACCTCGGCATCGACATGATCCCAGTGGCCATGAACGACGACGGCCCAGACATGGATCAAGTGGAAGCCTTAGTCAAAGCTGACACCAGCATTAAAGGCATCTGGTGTGTGCCGCGCTTCAGCAACCCAACCGGCATCGTGTACAGCGACGCCGTGGTTGAGCGCATCGCAAAGCTGGCCACCGTCGCCGGCAACAACTTCCGTGTATTCTGGGACAATGCCTACGCCGTGCACAGCCTGAGTGACTCTGCGCCTCAGCTTGCCAGCTTGATGGCTGCCGCAAAACAGGCCGGCACCGCAGACAGCGTCTACCTGTTCGGCTCCACCTCAAAAATCACCTACGCCGGCGCCGGCGTCGCCTTTGTCGGCATGTCTGCCGCCAACCTCAAAGCCTTTAGCAAGCACCTGGGCATGACCCAAATTGGCCCCGACAAGATTAACCAATTGCGTCACGTCCGACTCCTCAAAGACAGCGACGGCCTCACAAAACATATGCGCCAGCATGCTGACGTGCTCAAACCCCGCTTCGACATCGTCCTCAAGCACCTCAAGGACGGCATTGGCGACAGCGGCCTATTGAGCTGGACGGCCCCAGAAGGCGGCTACTTTATCTCAGTGGACACCCTGCCCGGGCTGGCCAAGCAAGTTGTGGCAATGGCCGCCGACGCTGGCGTCAAGCTCACCCCTGCCGGCGCCACCTTCCCCTATGGCAAAGACCCGGAAGACCGCAATATTCGCATCGCACCCAGCGTCCCCTCTCTGGAGGAGATCGATCGCGCCATGCAAGTGTTCGTCAACTGCGTAAAACTGGCCTCGGTCCGCCAGCGCCTCGCTTGAGCGCTCTGCATAACAAATAAAAAAGGGGCCCAAAGGCCCCTTTTTTATTATCCCATCAACCGGCGCTATGCTGCCGGCTAACGCCATTATTCACTGCCAGGCCCCTTTGGCACAGGTCGGCCGCTGGCCATCGGAAAATGACGCACATTGCTGCCGCCCTCCGAGTCTATAATCTTGCCCGCACCCTCCTTTTCTACCTCATCGATACGAATCACCGACTGCATAGGCAAATAGCTGCGAATCACGCCATTGAACTCCGCTTTCAGCTTTTCTTCACCGGGATTCACCACTATTTGCCCCGGCTCGCCAAAAACAAACTCTTCCACCTCGATAAAGCCGTACATATCGCTTTGAAAGATCGCCCGGGCATACAGCTCGTACACCTGACTGTTGTTGTGAAAAATCACCTTGTAGATTGGGGACTTAGCCATGGATTTTGCAGTTCTCTATCAAAAATGTGTCGCCAAAGAGGCCGTCGTGCGGCGGCGGATCATACCACAACTCCCTCCAGGCACCGAACTCATTGGGCTTTGGGGCGCGACACCGCTATAATGTCGACCCATTTTCCAGCGACTTGTCGCCACACCATGACTGAAAAAACCAAAAAGCTCTACATCAAGACCCACGGCTGCCAGATGAATGAATACGACTCCTCCCGTATTCAAGACCTGCTGGGGGTTAGTCACGGCCTGGAACCTACCGACAACCCGGAAGACGCCGACGTGCTGTTGCTGAACACCTGCTCGATTCGCGAAAAGGCGCAGGAGAAGGTTTTCCACCAGCTGGGCCGCTGGAAAAAACTCAAAGACAAAAACCCCGACCTGTTAATTGGTGTCGGAGGCTGTGTCGCCAGCCAGGAAGGCGCGGATATCGGTCAGCGCGCCCCCTACGTCGATGTCATTTTTGGCCCGCAAACCCTGCATCGCGTGCCGGACATGATCAACCAACGCAAGCCCGATGGCCCCGTCGTTGTCGACGTCACCTTCCCTGAGATCGAAAAATTCGACAGCCTGCCCGAACCCAGTGTCGACGGCCCAAGCGCATTTGTCTCGATTATGGAAGGCTGCTCCAAATACTGCACCTTCTGCGTGGTGCCCTACACCCGCGGCGAAGAAGTCAGCCGGCCATTTGACGACGTCATTGCTGAAGTCGCCCAGCTGGCTGCCAAGGGCGTGCGCGAAGTCAACCTGCTAGGCCAGAACGTCAACGCCTATCGCGGCGAAAACCACGAGGGCGAGATCGTCGACTTCGCCGAGCTGCTGGGCTTTGTCGCCCAGGTTCCCGGCATCGATCGCATCCGCTACACCACCTCGCACCCGGTGGAGTTCAGCGACGCGCTCATCGAGGCCTACCGCGATATCCCCGAACTGGTCGACCACCTGCACCTGCCGGTACAAAGTGGCAGCAATCGCATCTTGGCAGCCATGAAACGCGGCCACGCCCACGAGGAATACCGGGAAAAGATCGCCAAACTCCGGGAAATACGCCCAAATATAAGCCTATCTTCAGACTTCATTATTGGCTTCCCAGGCGAAACCGAGAGCGACTTCAACGATACCATGGCACTGATTGCCGATATCGGCTTTGACCACAGCTTTAGCTTCATCTACAGCGCCCGCCCCGGCACGCCGGCCGCCCAGCTCGACGACGACACCCCTGAAGCGGTCAAAAAAGAACGTTTGCAGCGCCTGCAGCACCGCATTCTGCAGCAGGCTAGCCAGATCAGCCGGCAAATGGTCGGCAGCACCCAGCGCATTCTGGTGAGCGGTGTTTCCAAAAAGGACCCTGGGCAACTGCAGGGGCGCACCGAGAACAACCGCGTTGTGAATTTTTCTTCGTCAAATCATGGGCTTATCGGCGATTTTGCCAACGTAACAATCACCGAAGCGCTACCCAACTCACTGCGTGGTGAACTGCTGCACTGAATCACTCAAGGCACGGCCAGCGCAACCGCGGTGATTGCGGATTTCCGCGCTGCCAAATTCGGCGTATTCTGACCCTATTCCCCTACAGGTCGCGGTGGCGACAAGCGGAGCAACATTGACAGCACAGGCAACTCAACGCGTACTCACTCTAGAGCCCAGCGACAGCCAACATTTGGCCGCGCTCTGCGGGCGTCTCGATGAACACCTCAAATTAATAGAGCAGCGCCTGCAAGTGCATATCGCCGCCCGCGCCAACACCTTTCAGATCAGCGGCGACGACAGTGCGGTTGAAGAAACCGTGCAGCTGCTCAAGCACCTGTACCGAGAAAGTGTTTCCGGCACCACACTGAGCCCGGAGGCGATTCACTTGCGCATGCAGCAATCACACCTGGAACAATTGCCCAGCGGCGACGACGAGCCCGTCGTCATCCGCACCAAAAAAGGCAGCATCAAGCCCCGCGGCGGCAATCAACAGAACTATGTCCGCGCGATTCAGCAAAACGATGTAAATTTCGGTATCGGCCCCGCCGGCACCGGCAAAACCTATCTGGCGGTGGCCTGCGCGGTAGAGGCGCTGATCTCCCACCAGGTACAGCGCATATTGCTGGTGCGCCCGGCGGTGGAAGCCGGCGAAAAACTGGGCTTCTTACCCGGTGATCTGGCCCAGAAAATCGACCCCTATCTGCGCCCTCTCTACGATGCCCTCTACGAGATGCTCGGCAACGACACCGTGACCAAGCTAATTGAGCGCAATGTTATAGAAATCGCGCCGCTGGCCTATATGCGCGGCCGCACCCTCAACGACTCCTTTATCATTCTCGACGAAGCCCAAAATACCACCCGCGAACAGATGAAAATGTTCCTTACCCGTATTGGCTTCGGCTCGACGGCGGTCATCACCGGCGACGCGACCCAGATTGATTTGCCGCGCGGCACACCGAGCGGCCTGACTCATGTCATGAAAGTACTGGACGATGTGGAAGGCATCACCCTGACCTATTTTCAGGCCAAAGACGTGGTGCGCCATCCACTGGTGCAAAAGATTGTCGAGGCCTACGCCGCATTCGAAGACGAGCAGCCCCGCTAATATGGTCTGCAGCCTAGACTTAGACGTGCAAATCGCCTGTGATACAGCGGCCGGCCTGCCAACTACCGAACAGCTACAGCAATGGGCCGGCGCGGCACTGCAGAGCCGGCGTGATGTAGCCGAATTAACGGTACGCCTAGTTGACGAAGGCGAAAGCCAGGCGCTGAACCGCGACTACCGCGGCAAAGACAAGCCGACCAATGTGCTGTCGTTTCCCGCCGACCTGCCGCCAGAGCTCGAATTACCCCTGCTCGGCGACCTGGTAGTTTGCCGGCAGGTCGTAGAACGCGAAGCCGTCGAGCAAAACAAGGCGCTCAGCGATCACTGGGCGCATATGATAATTCACGGTACACTCCACTTGCTTGGCTATGATCACATCGACGATGACGACGCCGAGCAAATGGAAGCACTTGAGATTGCCCTGCTTGAGCAACTCGGTATCAGCAACCCCTACGAGGCGCAATAAGCGCCCGGCGATAACGCAACAACGAGGACAGCACACAAAATCATGAGCGAAGACCGATCTAGCAGCGATCCAGGTGACAAGTCCTGGATCGAAAAAATAGCCCATGCATTTTCCTCCGAACCGAAAACCCGCGAAGATCTGCTCGATATCTTAGCGGTGGCCCGCCAAAACGAAGTCATCGACGACGATGCCACCAGTATCGTCGAAGGTGCCATGCACATCAGTGAGATGCAGGCGCGGGAAATCATGATTCCACGCCCGCAAATGGTCGTGCTGAAAATCGAGCAACCGCTCAGCGAGCTACTGCCGATCATCATGGAAACCGGGCACTCGCGCTACCCAGTGATCGGCGACACCCTCGATGAAGTGCAGGGCATACTGCTATCCAAAGATCTGCTGCCCCTACTGTGGAAAACTGGCAATACCGACGATATCGACCTGCGCGAGGTGCTGCGCCCCGCCACACTGGTACCCGAGAGCAAGCGGCTAAATGTGCTACTGCGCGACTTTCGCGAAAAACGCAATCACATGGCCGTGGTCATCGACGAATACGGTGGTGCCGCCGGACTGATCACCATTGAAGACATCCTCGAGCAAATTGTCGGCGACATTGAAGACGAATACGACGAAGAAGACGATTTGCCAATACGCAAAATCGCCGACAACGACTTTGTCGTCAAAGCACTCACCCCCATCGAAGACTTTAACGACTACTTCAAAGCCGCCCTCAACGACGACGAGTTCGACACCATCGGCGGCCTGTTACTGCAGTCTTTCGGCCATCTACCCAGTCGCAATGAAGTCGCACAACTCGACCGCTTCGAGTTCAAAGTGGTCAATGCCGACCACCGCCAGATTCACCTGCTGCGCATGCGCGAAATGCCTGAGGCACTCAGCTAGCCGCCCCTAGGCAACAATAAAGTTGAACTCCCCTCACCCAGCCGGTCTACAATGAACCACTGGCACGGCCCAAGAGGGGAGTTTTATGTCCGGCAGCACACTCGCAACACTCAACGACTTAGCTCACAGCCTACTCGGCTACAGTGCGTTAATCTTCGTCGCACTACTCGTCGCCGGGGTGATCTATTTAGCCGTGCTTTACTATCGCGACGCCAACCAAACCCAACACGCGATCCGCCGTAACTACCCCCTTATCGGCCGCTTCCGCTATGTTTTTGAGCACCTCGGCGAGTTCTTCCGGCAGTACTTCTTTGCCATGGACCGCGAAGAATTGCCCTTCAACCGCTCCCAGCGTTCCTGGGTGTACCGCGCCGCCAAGAACATAGACACTACCATCGCCTTCGGCTCCACGCGGCCACTCAATCACACCAACGAAGTGCTATTTGCGAACTGTTTATTCCCCACCCTCAGTGAAGACGCCGTACCCACCCACAGCGTCACCATTGGCGAGGGCTACTGCCGCGAACCCTATAGCAGCGCCGCCATCTTTCATATTTCCGGCATGAGCTACGGCGCGGTGTCCAAACCCGCCATCCAAGCCCTGGCTGCCGGTGCCCGTGAAGCCGGCATCTGGCTCAATACTGGCGAAGGCGGCCTGTCCCCCTACCACCTAGAAGCCGGCTGCGACCTGGTGTTCCAAATCGGCACCGCCAAATACGGCGTGCGCGATGCCCAGGGAAAACTCTGCGATCAACGACTGCAGGAAATTGCCGCCTACCCGCAGGTTCGCATGTTCGAGCTCAAACTCAGCCAGGGGGCCAAACCGGGCAAGGGCGGTATACTGCCCGGCGGCAAAGTGACCGAGGAAGTCGCCAAGATTCGCGGCATTCCCCTCGGCCAGGACTCCATCAGCCCCAACGGTCACCCCGACATCCGCAGCATCGACGAATTACTCGACACCCTAGCGCGCATCCGCCGCGTCACCGGCAAGCCGGTAGGCTTCAAAATGGTTCTTGGCTTTAGCGAATGGCTGGACGAACTCGGCGAAGCCATCCACCGCCGCGGTCTAGAGTTCGCCCCAGACTTCATCACCATCGACAGCGCCGACGGCGGCACCGGCGCCGCGCCACAAAGCCTGATGGATTACGTCGGCCTGCCTCTTCGCCGCAGCTTGCCGCTGGTCGTCGACAAACTCAGCGAATACCGGCTGCGCGAGCGCATTAAAGTGATCGCCTCTGGCAAAATGATCAACCCTGCCGAAGCCGCCTGGGCACTGTGCGTAGGGGCAAACTTTGTGGTCAGCGCCCGCGGATTTATGTTCGCACTGGGCTGCATTCAAGCCCTGCAGTGCAATAAAAATACCTGCCCCACCGGTGTTACCACCCACAATCCCGACCTCCAACGCGGCTTAGTACCCGCCAACAAGGCCAAACGCGTGGCCAATTACGCCACAAACCTCATGCACGAAGTCGGTGTTATTGCTCATTCCTGCGGTGTGCGTGAGGCCCGCGCCCTGCAGCGCCGCCATGTCTACCTCATTGACGAGCTCGGTGTACCAGAGCCCTTAAGCGTCCGCTACCCGGATAAAACACCGCACCCAGAATACCTCATTGCCAGCGACCAAAGAGACTCCGAGAAACACCGTTAAGGGCCATCACGAAGCCGGGGCACGGTGCTAACCGAGCCCACTCCGGCATTATCGATGTCCATAAAAAAACCCCAGCCGATACTGGGGTTTTTAACGCATGCAACAACAAATGCGAAGATTTATGGCCTCTTCTCAGGAATCAAAGGAATGAATTCAACCCGGCGATTCTGTGCGCGACCAACTCGGCTATCATTCGCCGCCACAGGTTCGCCCTCCCCTTTGCCAATAGCATCTAAGCGCCTGACAGCAATACCATACTTGCGAATCAACACCTCTCGGACGGAGTTGGCCCGACGCTGAGACAAGCCGCGGTTATAGTCCTCACTTCCCACAGAATCGGTATGCCCCAATATCTGCGCATTGATCTCCGGGTTTTCCCGCAAGTAGGTCGCCGCATCAGCAAGGTCTTTATCGTAGCTGGCATCCACTTTGTCAGAATCAAATTTGAAGCGCACATCCATGCGGTAGGCTCTCTGATCACCCTTGCGGAGCTGCGCCAGCAAGCTCTCTCGACGATTGAAGTAATCCTGCATGCTGGGACCTTCTTCCGTCGCACAGCCTGCCGTCCGGCGCCCAAATTTAGACGGATCAACTCGCCCCTCCACGCCCATCGACTCGGTCAGCAAACCCATAGTGGAGAGCGAGCGCAACTTAGCCAAGGCCAAATCATTTTTGGCATTGACCAGCGCGCGACTAACGTCAAAATACTCATTTTCCGAGTCCAGCAAGTCCAGCAGTGTCCGCTCGCCAATATCAAACTGCTTGCGATAAGCAAACCGCGCCTTTTCAATCGACAGCTCGTTTTTAGCCAGCAACACTAAACGCTGCTGAATACTGCTGATGTCGTTGTAGGCAATAACCATATTCTCTCGGACATCGTGACAGGCCTTGACCCGCAAGTCATATGCACGATCTTCCTCCCGCAGGGCTTGGCGACGACGGGCGACGTCGCTACCACCGCGATACAGGTTGTAACTAAATACCAGCTCTACTGCCTGATCACGACTGTAGCCATCAAGGCCGTCGAGATCGTGACCCTCTTCTGCCCGCGCCCGCAAGTTAACCGTCGGCATATAGGCGGAGCGGCGTTTTTTTGCCGCCGCCTGTGCCGCCTCTAAGTTAGCGATTGCGCGCTGCAACACCGGGCTCGTTTCATAAGCGCGGAGCAAGGCCGCTGTGCGCGTACCGGGAATCACCGACTCCGGCAACGCAGGCTGTGGCAGATCATCTGCCGGCAACGCGGTAACCACACGCTGAAAGCGGGTCACCACGTCGTGCAAATTGGTCACCTCCTGCAATAAATTAAAGTCGGCTAGAGCCAAGCGTGCACTCGCCTGCTCCAAATCAACCCCGCGACTGATCCCGGCTTCCGCGCGCTGCTTAACATGGTCAAAAATCTTGTGGTGTTCGGCCAAGTTGTCTTCAGCCAGACTGGCCAAGGCCTGATAGCGCAGCACATCAAAATAGGCGCGCCCGGCCTCCAGCGCCACCTCTTCACTAACCTGGCGCAGTTCGTAATAGGCAGCGCGCTGCGCGTCGGTTAACTGATCCACCTCATACCAGGTTTCAAAACCATCAAATAACATCTGTGTGAGTGTTAAACGAGCGGCATCACTTTTAAAACTGTCGCGTTGGAATATCGGAGTTTCGAGCCGATTCTCAGAATACTCGCCAGACACATCAAGGCTGGGCAAAAAGCCACCCTTCCCGGCCCGCAGCTCGGCGCTGCTCGCCTCAAATTGATGGTAGGCCGCCAGGACCTCTGGGTTATTTGCCACCGCGTGACGAATAGCCTGCTCAAACCCAGTGATTTTTCCGCCTTCCTGAGCGAGTGCCGAACTAAAAACACTAGCTAGTGTGAATATAAAAATCGCCTGTATTATTTGTATTTTTATATGCATTTCACGCGTCCTTGTATCCCAGCCAGTGACAACCCCGCAGAAAGTCACACCAAAGCCCAACAAAAGCTACATTCAGCCAACATGATCTACGGCATTTCCGTCAACACACGACAAGAGCATGCAAACAAGTCACCCGTTAAATTGACGGTGCGAGATCCTAATTCTAGTAGAAGATTCTCAAATTTGAGAATAAATCTACCGCCATCTACGTGGAAAACCCTGATTGACAGCGCACCCAGCAAGGATCGCTAGCGACAAATACGCATACATACGCCGCTATTCTCGCCTACACTGATAACCTGGGCGTTAGCAATCAAATAACAATTCGCTATACATTTCTTTATGCCACTTTTCCAACCCAACAAGCGTGCGGCGGGGACAAGTTTGATTACTAGGCGCTCCAAAAACTGCCAACGCGCGGCGCTATTATCTTTGTTGCTGATTGCGATAAACGCCACAACCGCCAATTTCCATCATTTTGGCCAACTCGCCGACATGCGCTATGGCCAGCCGGCCGCCACCATAGCAATGGAATTAAGCACCTTATTGGGCCAGCTGGGGCAAGCCGGCACTGCGGAGCAACTGGAACAGGTCAATCGATTCTTTAATGACCGCATTCAATTTCGCGACGACATCAAAATATGGGGTGAAAGCGACTACTGGGCGTCCCCACTGGAAATGATTGGCCAAGGTGCGGGCGACTGCGAAGACTTCAGTATCGCCAAATACACAGCGCTTAAGCTTCTCGGCATCCCCATTTCCAAATTGCGACTGACCTACGTCAAACTGAACTACGGCGGCCAAGGGCAGGCACATATGGTACTCAGTTACTACGAACGCCCCGGAGATGTCCCCCTTATACTCGACAATCTCGTTAACAGTATACGGCCCGCGACTGAGCGCCCCGACCTAAAGCCCGTATTTGGTTTTAATAGTGAAGGCCTGTGGATCGGCAATAGCGGCGGTCCCGCAAAATACGACCCCAAAGCGCGCATGTCTCGCTGGCGGGAAGTGTTATTAAAAATACAAAACGAAGGTTTAGACTAGGATGTAGCGTATGTCACTGTACAAACAGCTGTGGATTGCTATTTCAATACTAATGCTAATCGCCTTTGCGGGAAGCTTCATGGTAAGCACCGTCACCGTGATCAACAATGTCGAACAACAGCTGCGTATAAAGAACATTGATAATGCCAACAATCTCGCGCTGGCCGCCACCCAATTAGCCGGCGATTCGACAATGGTCGAAATGCTCATCCGCGCTCAGTTCGACAACGGTCACTACCAGTTTATTCGCTGGCTAGCCCCAGACGGCGAGATAAAACTCGACCTTCACCGCCCACCTGGTAACGCACAGGTGCCCGACTGGTTTAAGCGTGTGATAGATATCGAGGCCCCCAGTGGCGTCGCCGAAGTACAAGCCGGCTGGCTCCAACTCGGCTCGCTTCACCTGCAAAGTGACACGGCCTTCGCCTACGCCGCACTATGGGACAACAGTAAACGCCTCGCCCTCTACTTTTGCGTCGCCATCATCGCTAGCGGCGTACTGGGGCATATTCTTCTACATATCATTACCCACCCGCTGCTAGACGTGGTCAAACAATCTCAAGCCATGCGCGAACGCCGATTTACCAAAGTGATTCCCCCGCGCACCCGAGAATTCCGCCACTTGGTCAATGCCATGAACGAATTGTCGGATGATGTGAAAGCCTTTTTTTCCAAGGAGGCATCACAGCTGCAGCGCCTACAGGAAGAACACCGCACCGACCCTCTTACAGGCATCGCCGGCCGAGAGCATTTTCTCAAAACGCTGACCAACACCCTCATCGACCACGACTTACCCGACCAGGGCATACTCATCTTCCTGCGCATACGCGATCTGCAAGCGCTTAACCGTATTCATGATCGTCAACACATCGACAGCATGCTTGCGAATATTGGCCTTGTACTCAATAAACTCTGCCAGCAGCACCCCAACTGGCTCGCAGGCCGGCTAAACGGCTCAGATTACGCGGTTCTCGCACCGGGAAGCAGCACAAGTGATTGCAGAGACATTCATCAAGCAGTTCTGGCATGTGTAGAACAAACGGGGCTCGACGCGCTCATTCCCGCCGCATTCTACCGCTATCACAGCGGCGAAAAGCTCGGGGCACTACTTAGCCACACAGATACCGCGCTTGCCGTAGCAGAGACCCGCGATGGCTCAACATTGGAAGAAGCCGACAATCACAGCGACGAGAATGAAAGCCTGTCGCCAGAGCACTGGCGCAGCTTGCTGAAGACCATCATTGGCGGCCAAGCCGTCGAACTGGTGCACACTGCGCTGGTATCTCGTGCGGGAACCGTGCAGCACTATCGACCCGCCCTGCGCTACGTCGACAACGGCCGCACGGTCGGCCATCGCAAACTATTTTCCTGGGCCGCACGACTGGGATACAGCAT
>NZ_JBFIGO010000067.1:0-16090 GCF_041602295.1 Spongiibacter sp.
CGCGAATTCGTGCGCGATCGCGAGTGCAATTTTGCGATTAGCTCTCGGGGTATCGGTCGCTTTCGGGTCAGCGCGTTTTACCAGCGCAATTTGGTGGGCATGGTGTTGCGCCGCATTGAAACGCAAATACCGACCACCGACGAGCTGGGTTTGCCGGACATAATCAAAGACCTGGCGATGACGAAGCGCGGGCTGATTATTTTTGTCGGCGCGACGGGCACCGGTAAGTCGACGTCGCTGGCATCGATGATTGGTCATCGCAATGCCAATTCCCGTGGGCATATCATTACGGTGGAAGACCCGATTGAATTTGTGCACCAGCATCGCGGCTGTATTGTCACTCAGCGCGAGGTGGGTATTGATACCGAGTCCTTTGAAGTTGCGCTGAAAAATATGCTGCGTCAGGCGCCGGACGTCATCATGATTGGTGAGGTGCGCTCTCGAGAAACCATGGAGCACGCGATTACCTTTGCCGAAACCGGCCACCTGTGTCTGTGCACCCTGCACGCCAACAACGCTAACCAGGCGCTGGACCGCATCCTTCATTTCTTCCCGGCCGAGCGCCACGGCCAGCTGTGGATGGACTTATCGCTGAATCTCAAGGCGATGGTGGCCCAGCAGCTGTTGCCGACCCGCGATGGCCAGGGGCGCCGCGCCTGTGTGGAGATCTTGCTGAATACGCCCCTGGCGGCCGATATGATTCGCAAGGGCGATGTGGCATCCCTCAAGGATTTGATGCGTAATTCCACCGAGCAGGGCATGCAAACCTTTGACCAGGCGCTGTACGAGCTCTACACCGCCGGTGAAATCACCTATCAGGACGCGATTGCCTATGCGGATTCTGCCAATGACCTGCGCCTGCTGATCAAGCTGGGTGCCGATAACGATGTCGACCAGATGACCACAGCCGCGGGCAATTTGAGCATTAAAGAGGTGGAGGACGACAATAAGCACGGAGGCTTTGGCCGCCGTTAGTCGGCGGATTCGCGGAACCAGCTTTCCAGAATGATGACGGCGCTGAGGCTGTCGACACCGCGGTCTTTAAAGCCCTGATTGCCGGCGTGCTCTAGCAGCTCGCCCTTGGCCTCGAAGCTGGACAGGCGCTCGTCGGCAAAGCTGACGGCCACGCCAAAACGGCCGTGAATACGGTTGCCGAATTTTCTTGCGCGCAGGCACATTTCGGACTCGCTGCCGTCCATGTTCAGCGGCAGGCCGACGATGACTCGCTGCGGCTGCCACTCCTTGATAAGGGCGTCAATCTCGGGCCACTGGGGGATGCCATCTTTGGCCTTGAGCACCGGCAGTGGACTGGCGGTGCCGGTGAGGCTTTGGCCAATGGCACAGCCGATCCAGCGTAGGCCGTAGTCGAAGGCGAGGAGGCGTTGGGTTTTTGCGGGCGTGGTCATCGGCTGAGAGACTCGGGAGCGGCTGGGCATTGTAGCGGAATTTTATGAACGCGACTCAGGCGTGACCGCTGTCGGAGCCGAGTTGGGCAAAATTGATGCCCAGTTTGGCCAGCGCCGCATCGACGCGTTGGTCGGCGGGCACTTCGAACATAACGCGATAGTCGGCGGGCAGGATTAGCCAGGCATTGTCGGCCAATTCTTGTTCTAGCTGCCCTGGCGACCAGCCGGCGTAGCCCAGGGCAATCAGAGTGTCGCGCGGGCCGCTGTCATTGGCAATGGCGTCGAGAATATCCAGTGAGGTGGTCAGGGCTATTTCGCTGCTGACCTCGATACTGGCATCCCAGTGTTGGTGGTCGCGGCGGTGCAGCACAAAGCCGCGGTCGGTGTGCACTGGGCCGCCGGCAAACACCGGCTGGTGTTGTTGGTAGCTCAGTTCGTCGAAGTCTAATTGTTCAAGAATTTCATCGACTTCCATGTCCAGGGGGCGGTTGACGATCAGCCCCATGGCGCCGTTTTCATCGTGTTCGCAGATGAATATCAAGCTGTGGGCAAAGATGCCTTCGCCGAGGTTGGGCAGGGCAATTAAAAAGTGGTCTCGCAGTGATGTGAAGGCGCTATCAGGCATTGCGACTCCCGGCGGGCAGGCGATACTCGTAGCACTCAGTATGGGTCAATTCCCGGTAAACTCAAGGTTCAGCGGCCGCTGGCATGCAGGCCGCCGCGCTCGAATTGCCAGGTGCGCACAATGCCCAAACGGTTTTTGCCGTCGAGGACTTCGGCGGGAATCGCTTCAAAGGGGGCCGCTAGGCGCACGATTCGGTGGGCGGCGCGGTCCAGTTCGGGGTGGCCAGAGCTGCGCATAATGCGCACCTCGTCGATGCGGCCGTCGGGCAGTAGCATCAGCAGTAAGCGCAACTCGCCTACCAGGCCCTTGCGGCGGGCCTGTTCGGGGTAGTGCTGATTGCCGACCTGCTCGACATGGGCCTCCCAGCGGTCTAAATACAGGGCGTCCGGCGAGCCGCGGGTGGCGACCGAGGTGATGAACTTGGGGCGCGGCATGCTGGCGTAGGCCTGGTTTAAATGGTCTAGCTGGGCCTCTAGTGCCGCAATATTTTCACTGAGTTCGTCGATGTCGTCGTCGCCGTTCAGCGCGTGTTGCTGGCGTTGCTGGGGGTGTTGCTGCTCGGCGATCGAGCGGTTACTGCTGGCGCGGCTGTACAGGTAGTTGCGGTTGTCGCTGGCCTGTTGGGCGCGGGCTTGCTTGAGCACGTGTTCGGGCGGGGCGCTGTTGTCGTGGAACGCGCTGTCGACGCGGCTGCTAAGCTCGGCCTTGTCTTCGAGGCTGCCGCTGCCAAGTTGGTCGTGCTGAGCGATGTAGTCGGCTTTCTCGGGCGCCTGCTGGCTTTGGTATTGTGCGAGGGTAACTTCAAGGCTGGGCAGGCGCGGATCGGCGATTTCGGCGCTAAAGCTAATGCCCAGAATCAATGCGATGTGCAGGGCTGAGGCGAAGCAGATAATAAAGCCGAGGCGCTCCGGGGAGTCGTGTCGGCGGTCGTCGAGAATGGTCGCGGCGCTCATGCCTGGGCCTTTACCTCCGGAAGTTTGGCGGCGATGGCGTCCATCAGTTGGCCGGCGATATCGGTGCCAAACTGGTCGTCGATTTCGCGGATGCAGGTGGGGCTGGTGACGTTGATTTCGGTCAGCGAGTCGCCAATCACATCGAGCCCGACAAACAGCAAACCCTTTTCTCTGGCCGCCGGGCCGACCTGGGCGGCGATCCAGCGGTCGCGGTCGCTCAGTGGCTGGGCGCGGCCGGTGCCGCCCGCCGCGAGGTTGCCGCGGCTCTCTCCGGCAGCGGGAATACGCGCCAGGCAGTAGTCCACGGGTTCGCCGTCGATGAGCAAGATGCGTTTGTCGCCGGCGCTAATTTCGGCCAGGTAGCGCTGGGCCATGGTCATAGTGCGGCCGTGGTTGGTGAGCGTTTCAATAATGACCGAGACATTGGCATCGTCTGGTCGCAGTCTAAAAATCGAGCTGCCGCCCATGCCGTCCAGGGGTTTCATCACCACGTCGCCGTGTTCGCGGTGAAAGGCGCGCAGCCTAGCGGGGTCGCGGCTCACCAGCTGAGTGGGGGTACACTGGGGGAATTGCAGGGCGAACAGTTTTTCGTTGCAGTCGCGCAGTGACTGGGGGCGGTTCACTACCCAGGCGCCCTGGCGCTCCGCCTGTTCGAGAATGTGGGTGGCATAGAGAAACTCATTGTCAAACGGCGGGTCCTTGCGCATTAGAATCACGTCCAGTTCGCCGAGGTCGATATCGCGGGCTTCGCCGAGCTCGTAAAAGCGCTCTGGGTCGCGGAAGGCGGTTACGCTGCGCACCTGGGCCCTGGCCAGGCCGTTGCTTAGGTATAAGTCTGTCAGCGTTATATAGTCGATCTGCCAGCCGCGTTCGCCAGCCGCCCACAGCATTGCCAGGGTGGAATCTTTCTTGTAGTTGATCTGCTCGATCGGGTCCATGACCACGCCTAGCCGGATTGTCATTTAATCACCTTTGGCAAATTTGTGAGATAGCTCCCAAACCCTTCAGTCAGCGCGGGACGTGGTGCGTCGGCCTTGCGATGATTGCGAATAGGCTGCTTGTGGCGCGTGGTTGTCGAAAGGCGCTATGGTTATACAAGCAGCGTATGTTTGGGCTTTGGGCTGTGTGTCTGCGAAGCCCCGTTAAAATATCGTATTTATACCTCTGCCGGCAATTTTCGCCGCCGAGCCTGTGATGCGGTGCCCAGCGCCGTGTTACAACAAGATGATGGAAGGCAGCTGCGTTCCGTGGTAAAAAATTGCTCTGACCAGGGTGCCGGTCCCGGTGCTGGTTCAGGCCATAATTAAGGTTTGAGTTCTATGGACGCCAATTTTTCCGATCTAAAGGTCATGATTATCGATGACAGCAAGACCATTCGACGAACCACCGAGACGCTGCTTGCCAAGGCGGGCTGCACAGTGGTGACGGCGATAGACGGTTTTGATGCACTGGCTAAAATCGCCGACAGCAAGCCCGATATCATTTTTGTCGACATCATGATGCCGCGCTTAGATGGTTACCAGACCTGCGCATTGATTAAGAATAATAGTGAGTTTAAGTCGACGCCAGTGATCATGCTGTCCAGTAAGGACGGCTTGTTTGACAAGGCGAAAGGCCGTATTGTTGGCTCAGATCAGTATCTAACTAAGCCCTTTAGTAAAAATGAGTTGCTCGAGGCAATTCAGGCACATGTTGCAAACTGACAATAACTAAAAATAGCAAGGAAGGGTTCCGCAGAAGAACCTGTTTTGAGCCCCGGCGCGCTGCGCAGTGAAGGGGGGGCTACTGCGAGAGGGAAGTAATGCCACGAGTATTAATCGTTGATGACTCACCGACGGAGATTATGAAAATCCGTCAGATCCTCCATAAAAACGGCTATGACGTCATCACCGCAGAGAGCGGTGAACAGGGTATAGAGATGGTGCGCGCGGAAAACCCTGATGTTGTGCTGATGGATATCGTCATGCCCGGCCTAAACGGCTTTCAGGCTACTCGCCAGCTCAGTCGCGACCCGGCCACCAGCGCTGTGCCGGTGATTATTGTCACCACGAAAGATCAGGAAACCGATCGGCTGTGGGGGCAGCGTCAGGGCGCCAAGGGCTATCTGACCAAGCCGGTGGATGGCAAGTTGCTGATCAAAACTATTGAATCTGTTCTTAATTAGGGTGGCGGGCGCAAATGTCTGAAGCCTTGACAGCTTTTCGCTATTTAAGCGAATTGGCGCGACGCAGCCGCAATATGGGTAGCGGTGAACTCAGCGAGCAGGTGGATACCCAGGAAGCGTTGTGGAGCGGCATTGGCTTTGCCATTGGCGCGCAGCACTGCGTGGTGCCGATGGGTGAAATTGCCGAGGTGCTGAGTGAGCCGCCGGTCACGCGTTTACCCGGGGTTAAAAGCTGGATAAAAGGGGTGGCGAACGTCCGCGGCCGGCTGCTGCCGTTGATGGATCTGGCGGGCTTTCTCGACGGTGATGTCGCGGTTCGCCAGCACCGCCGGGTGGTTGTGTTGGAGCGCGGTGATATTTACACCGGTTTGATTGTCGACGAAGTGTTCGGCATACAGCATTTCCACGCAGATTCCTTTCGTGCAGAGTGCGCCTCGGTTGCTGAACCGATGCAGCGCTTTGTCGATGGCGTTTACCGCCAGGGCAGTAAAGAATGGGCGCTGTTTAGGCCCCTGCAATTGATGGAAGTCAGAGACTTTTATGATGTCGCGGTGTAGCCGCGACCACACAAGAACCACACAGAATTATCCTGGAGTCAGGGCGAATGAAAGCAGCAAAACAAGGAGATGGCAGCAATCTCAAAGCCGGTCGCACGATCAGTGTACTGGTTGTAATGATGTTGGCTGGATTTATTGGCGCGGGTTTTAACACGTATGTGATTCTGCGCGATGCCGGCTATGACCAGCGCTATCTTGAGCTTACCGGCGAGATGCGCCTCTATGCGCAGCAGCTGGCCAACGCCTCTCGTGAGGCCGCTCTGGGCGACACCGCTTCGTTCGATACCTTGGCGCGCGCGCAGCGCAACTTTAGCTCGGTGCGTCGCGAACTGGTGGAGGGTAATAAAGATTTGCCGTCACCAGCAGAGATGCTCGGTGGAGACATCGCCCAGCTCAATCGCCTTTGGGCTCAGGTGGACACGGCGGCTGAAACTATCGTTAGCAACCGCGAACGGATTATTTTCCTTTATGAAGTAGCCAGCAATCTGAATCAATTGATTCCGCAGCTGCAAGAGGCATACAACAAGGTGGTGGGCATTATGCTCAGCGGCGATGCCGCGGCCAGCCAAGTTGCTATTGCCCAGCGGCAGTCGCTGTTGCTGGAGCGTATTGCCCGCAACGTTGACCGTATGCTGGAAGGCACGGAGGCGGCGACGGCGGCGGCCGAGCAATTTACTGTCGATGCCAATGAGTTTGGCACTGTGCTGCGAGGCATGCTGGCCGGTAACAAGGCCATTGGTGTCGCGCCGGTGCGCAGTAAGCAGGCGCGCGATTTGCTGATGCGTGTTGGTCAAGATTTCCAAATGATCAGTGGTTCGGTCGACGAGATCTTTCAGGTGTCGCCAGAGCTGCTGAAGTCGGCCGATGCCGCTGCAGTGATTGTGGTTAATGTGCCGGAGATTATGCAGGTTACCAGTAATCTGTCGAGCGGGATTAGTCGCCTGGACGAGGAGCGCCCCTTGTCGGTGGCCACAGCCATTGGCTTCGTCGGCTTAGTGGTGATTGCCTTGGGCTTGCTGGGCATGAGTTCGATTCGCAGTACCCAGCAGCGACTGCGCACGACCGCCGAAGCCAATGAGCGTAACCAGACGGCGATTCTGCGCTTGCTCGATGAGTTGGCCGATCTTGCCGACGGTGACTTGACGACCTCGGCCACCGTTACCGAGGACTTTACCGGGGCGATTGCCGACTCGATTAACTACACCATTGACCAGTTGCGGGTGTTGGTGTCGCAGATTAATGAAACGGCCCAGGAGGTATCGCTGGCGGCGCAGAGTTCTCAGGCGACGGCGTTGAACTTGGCCGAGGCCTCAGAGAGTCAGGCCAGGGAAATTGCCGGTGCTTCAGCGGCGATCACTGAGATGGCGGTGACCATCGACAAGGTTTCTAGCAATGCCCGAGAGTCGGCAGCGGTTGCCCAGCGCTCGGTCGCCATCGCCAATACCGGCGCCGAGGTAGTACAGAATACGATAAAGGGCATGGACAATATCCGCGAGCAAATCCAGGAAACTTCAAAGCGGATTAAGCGCCTGGGTGAGTCGACGCAGGAGATCGGTGACATCGTCTCGCTGATTAATGATATTGCCGACCAGACCAACATCCTCGCTCTGAACGCCGCCATTCAGGCGTCGATGGCCGGCGACGCCGGCCGGGGTTTTGCGGTCGTTGCCGATGAAGTCCAGCGACTGGCTGAGCGCTCCTCGGGTGCGACTAAGCAGATTGAGGCGCTGGTTAAGACGATCCAATCTGATACCAATGAAGCGGTTATCTCCATGGAGCAGACGACCTCAGAGGTGGTGCGCGGTGCGCGTCTGGCGCAGGATGCGGGTGCGGCTTTGACCGAAATCGAAGCGGTATCGCAGGAGCTGGCGGAGCTGATTGAAACCATTTCCAACGCCGCCGAAGACCAAGCTAAATCGGCGGGACAAATCTCGTCAACCATGAAAATCATCCAGGAAATTACCTCTCAGACCTCGGCGGGTAGTACCGAGACGGCGAAGTCGATCGGTGCCTTGGCCAATATGACTGATGATCTGCGCAGTTCGGTAGCCGGTTTCACGCTGCCCGGCTAAGCACTGTGGCGCGTGGTGTATACGCCGGTGTTGTTTGCTGGCAGCAAATAGGAAAGTGGATCCACGGATATGAGTGATCGCCGAGATTACATCGCGCTGGAGTGGTTGAGCGAGGAGCTTCGGACGACGCTGAGCCAGTGCGCAGCAATGATCCTCGACAGCGAATTGCACGGCAGTGAGCCGGAGTCGTTGGAGCCGCTCAGCGGACAGCTGCACCAGGTGCAGGGCAGTCTGCAAATGATTGAATTCAGCGGCGCCGCACTGCTGCTGGAGGAAATGGAGGCGGCGGTACGCGGGGTGATTGACCGCGAAGTGTCGGTGGCGCTGCGCAGCGACTTGCTCAAGGCCGTTGCTGGCGCCTGTAAAGCGTTGCCGGACTATTTTGAATCCTTGCGCAGTGCCCGCTGCGAACTGCCTGTCGACCTTATACTTATTTTTAATGAATTGCGCGCCGCGCGCGGCGGCCGTTTATTGTCATCGGGCTTGCTATTTGCCGCCCAGCTTCCCGAGACCTCGGCTGCTGAGGCAGCCCTGCAGCGGGATGATGCCAGCGAGTTACTGAGCAAGCTGCACAAGATGTATCAGATGGCCCTCAAGGCCTATCTGTTGGGCGACGACAGTGAGAAAAACCTCGGTTACTTGCACAAGGTTTGCAGCCGGGTTGCGCGTTTGCAGGACAGCGTGGAAGGCCGCTTGCTGTGGCAGGCTGGAGGGACGTTGCTGGAGGCCATGCTCGCCGACAGCTTACCGGCGGGCGCCGTGCAGGTGGATTTCCTGCACCGCTTGGAGCGGGAAATTCGTCAATCGCGCAGCGACGGTGGGGCGGTTACCGCTCTGCTGGATGACTTGGTGTTTTACGCATTGTGCGGTGGCCAGAACAGCGCTTCGTTGAACGCCCTCTGTGAGGCTCAGGGCTATGCGGATGGCCTGCGGACGAGGTCGAGCCAGCAGCAGTTTGTGGAGCGCGCGCGCCTGCGCCTTGTGGCGGCGCTGCGCGACCTTTCCGCAGAGTTAGATGATGGCGGGGAGGTTTCGCGACTCGGTGAACGCCTGGCGGGATTCAGCGATGCGATGGCGATTCTCGGCTTGATTCAGCCGTTATACACCTTGCGAAATGCCGCAGCGGGTATTGATAGCCACCTAGAGGGGCAGCGCTTGGGGCTCAGTCGCGCGCTGGCACGTATTGCTCAGCAGTTGGACGAATCAACCGCCGAGGTAGCGTTGCAGCTGCCGTTGACCGGTGCGCGTCGCGACTTGATTAGCGGCGCCCGAGTGGTGCTGGCCGATGTGCAGGAAGCGCTGATGAGCTTCGTCGCCGAGGACTGGCAGCATGACTATTTGCAGCCACTGCCCCAGCGCTTAGGCGATCTGGCCGACTCGCTGGCCAGCGCGGAGATGGTCGACGCCGCTGCGATTATCCGCCGCGCCGGTGATTATATTGCCGAACAACTTATCGCTGCAGGTAAAAGCCCAGACTGGCCCTTACTGGATGCCTTGGCCGATGCCATGACGTCGGTTGATTACTATCTGGAGCGCAGTGTTGACGGCCAGCGAGGTGAGGACCGGGAGTTAATCCGGGTAGCCGCTGAGTGTGTGGCGCGGCTGGGTTATCCGATGGACCTGGACGTGCCGGATAATATTATTGCGATGCCGCGGCGCGACCTGGCAATAGAAGAGGAGGATATTCCGGATCTTGGCGAGCTGCCGTCAGTGTCTGGGGGCGAGCTGGCGTTGGACCCCGATGTATTGGATATTTTCATCGAGGAGGCCGGCGATGTGCAGGCACTGCTGGGTGAAAAACTGCCGCGCTGGCGCCAGGGCTTGGCTTCCCAGTCACTGCTTGCCGAGGTGCGTCGCGCTTTTCATACCCTTAAGGGCAGTGGGCGAATGGCCGGTGCCGAGCAGTGCGGCGACTACGGCTGGGCCATTGAGAACATGCTCAACAAGGTCGTCGATGGTCACTTCACCATGGACGAGGCGCGTTTGGAGGTTGTCGAGCGAGCCCTGCAATTGCTGCCTGAATTGATCGAGGAGCTGTCTCAGAAGCGCGCGCTGCCAGAAGAAAAATTAACCGACCTCCTGGCCGATGCCGCGGCTTTAAGTCGCGAGCAAGCGCCGGCGCTCAGCGGTGCTAGCCCGAATGTGCCGGAGAGCGAGCGCGATGAATTAACCGCGGTCTTCATCGGTGAGGCCGAGGTGCATTTGCGCCAGGTCGAAGAATTCCTGAGTAGTATTTACAGTTATCCGGTGCCGCTCAGCGACGAGCTGCAGCGGGCGCTGCACACCCTTAAGGGCTCATCCAAAATGGCCGAGGTGTGGGCCGTGGCGAGCATCATCACGCCGCTGGAGGGCTTGGTCAAGGAAGCGCGGGCGATGCGCATTGCCGCAGATGAGTCGCTGGTGATGCTGATTACGGACGTGCTGGGGGAAACCCGCAAGCTGGTACAGCGACTGCGGCACAGCCCGACTTCGGCGCTAGAGGCCCCCGCCTTGCTGCGCGAGCGTATTGAGGCGGCGGAAGCTGAGCTGATGGCGAAGGCGGAGGCCGATGATGTTCAGCGTCAGTCGGGGCAGATTGCACCGGGTGCGCTCAATCAGTTTTTGCTGACTTACGGCGAGCATTTACAGCATCTTGGCGAGCGCCTGCGCGACCCGGTTGTGCCTGCGAACGCCGCGATGTTGGTGGAAGGCGCGTCGGTGATGGGCCATTTTGCCCAGCGCGCCGAGGATATCGGCAGCGAGAGTACCGCGGAGTTGGCGCAAGCCCTGCAAGTGTTGTTGAGCCACAGCCGGGAACCCTTGGCAGAGGATTATCTGCTGCTGGTGGAGAGGGCCTTGGAACAGTTGATGGATGATCTCAATCAGCTGGCCGCCGAGCAAAGTGCCACAGTGAATACGGAGTTGCTTGAGCAGCTGCGTGACTTTGATATGGACGCCGCCTGCGATCGCGCGAGCGAGGGGGCTGTGGAGCAGTCTGTCGAGGGTGAGCCTGAGGCGGCGGCGGATGAAGACGAAGACGACATCGATCCGGAAATCCTCGAGATTTTCATGGAGGAAGCCCGGGATCTACTGGAGGGTCTAGACACCGCCCTACACAGTTGGAGCGAAGACCGCGACAACGGCGCATACCTCGATGACATCCTGCGTTATCTGCATACCTTTAAGGGCGGCGCGAGACTGACTGGCTTGAGTGGCATGGGCGACTTTGCCCACCAAATGGAGACCGAAATTTCCGAAGCACTGGCTGCCCGCGTGGTGGAGTTGCCGGCGCTACTGCCCAAGGTACAGCGCGCCCAGGACCAGCTGGTGAAAATGCTGGAGGAATTGGGGCTTGCGCCGGTGGCCGATGTCGACGGGCCAGAGGAGGTGCGCGCTGACGCAGTGGGCGAGGCGACGTTGCCCGCGGCCGTCGCCGACAAGGCGGCGCCGCAACTGCTGAATCCGATGTCGCGTGCCGGCCCGCAGGAAATGATCAAGGTGCCCTCGGAATTGCTCGAGCGCCTGATTAATCTCGCCGGTGAAACCTCGATTGCTAGGGGGCGTATCGAAGAGCAGGTCAGCGAGGTGCATTTCTCGCTGGAAGAAATGGAAATGACGGTGGAACGCCTGCAGGAGCAAGTGCGCCGCCTGGATATGGAGACCGAGGCACAGATCATTCACCGCCAGGAACAGATGGAGAGTGAGGGCGCAGAGGGCTTCGATCCACTGGAATTTGACCGCTACTCGCAGCTCCAGCAATTGTCTCGGGCGCTGCTGGAGTCGGCCTCGGACCTGGTCGATCTGCGCAATACCGTGGTGGATAAGAGCCGCGATATGGAGACCCTGTTGCTGCAGCAGTCGCGGGTGAACACCGAGCTACAAGAGGGCTTGATGCACTCGCAGATGGTGCATTTTTCGCGCATGGTGCCGCGCCTGCGCCGCGGGGTGCGCCAGCTGTGTGGTGAGTTGGCGAAAGATGTCGACTTTAAGGTGTATAACGCCGAAGGTGAAATGGACCGCCGGGTGCTGGAGCGTATTCTTCCGGCGCTGGAGCACATGCTGCGCAATGCTATTGATCACGGTATAGAAACCGCAGAGCGGCGCCGCAGTGCCGGTAAGGCCGAGCAGGGCGAAGTGACAATGCGCTTTGATCGCCAGGGTGGCGATGTGGTCATTACCATTAGCGATGATGGCGCCGGTATTGATCTGGACGCCGTGCGTGGCAAGGCTGAGGGTATGGGGCTGATGGCGCCGGGTGCCCAGCTTAGTGAGCGTCAGCTACTGGACTTTATCTTTCACGCCGGCTTTTCTACCGCAGACAATGTCACGCAGATTTCCGGGCGCGGCGTCGGCATGGATGTGGTGCACAGTGAAATCAAACAGCTCGGTGGCTCGATAGAGGTATCTACCACTCGAGGCAGCGGCAGCCGTTTTGAGATTCGCTTGCCGTTCACTGTGTCAGTGAATCGCGCCTTGATGGTCAGTGTCGGCGGCGAGGTGTATGCGGTACCGCTCAACAATATCGAGGGTATTCTGCGGGTCAGCCCCTACGAGCTGGAAGTGTATTACGAAGACGGCGGCCCCGACTTTGAATATGCGGGGCAGCAATATAATTTGCGCTATATGGGGCAGCTGCTCGGCGTGTCGGCCCCGCATTTGGACGGTCAGCTCGAACCCAAGCCGGTATTGCTGATTCGCAATGCGGAGCCGCCCACCGCTGTGCAGGTGGACTCGCTGATGGGTTCGCGTGAAGTGGTGGTGAAGTCGCTGGGCCCGCAGTTCTCTGCGGTGCCGGGGTTGTCAGGTGCCACGGTATTGGGTGATGGCAGTGTCGTCGTGATTTTGGACATGCTGGCGAGTATTCGCGCCGATGCGGCGCGGCGCCTGCTTGAGCTGGATGAGCAGCACAGCCTGCCGGCGCGGGAAACCGCGGTCAAGCATGTCATGGTAGTGGATGATTCGGTCACTGTGCGCAAGGTCACTTCGCGTTTGCTGGAGCGCCAGCAGATGAAAGTGACCCTGGCTCGCGACGGTCTCGAGGCGGTCAACCAGTTGCAGGAAATGGAGCAGTTGCCCGATGTGATGTTGCTGGATATCGAAATGCCGCGCATGGATGGCTTCGAGGTGGCCAGTCGTCTGCAGAGCACGCCGCGGTTTGCAGACATCGCGGTGATTATGATTAGTTCGCGAACCGGCCAAAAGCACCGCCAGCGTGCGTCAGCGCTGGGGGTCACCCGTTTCCTCGGCAAGCCCTATCAAGAAATCCAACTACTCAAGGCTATTGAAGAAGTTCTGTCCAAGGTGGAAGCGGAATAATGATGAATGCCCTGCCCGATGCCTCGCTGGCTAATTTGATTATGCCGATTGTTGGCGGTGCCTTGTTGCTGCCCAATAGCTGTGTGGTTGAAGTGGCCAGTGCTCGCCAGTTGAGTTCGGCACTGTCTTCCGATTTTTTGTTGGGCATGCTGCGCTGGCGCCAGCAGGAGATTCCGCTGCTGTGTTTTGAAGGCCTGCGCGACGGCGCATTGCCGGTCGAGCCGCAAATTCGCCAAGTGGCGGTGATCGCCGGTCTCAACGACCGCGAGCGATTGCCGCATTATGCGATTTTGTTGTCCTCGGTTCCCCACTTGCTCAGTGTGCACAGTGCCGAGATTAAAACCTTGGACGAACGCGCCGACAATGCGGCGATTTTTGCCGAGGTGGAAGTGCACAGCCAGCGACTGCTGATTCCCGATGTCGACGCGGTGGAGGCGCGCATCCTCAGCGAACTCTACCCCGACGGCGCCGCCGACTAGGCCATATCGCCCCAGCGCGCCTGTAAAATACTCAGCGCCGCCAGCGGTGCGGTTTCGGTGCGCAGTATTCGCGGCCCCAGTGCCAGGCTGCTAAAGCCGCTGGCGACACTGGCCGCGACTTCCTCTTCACTCAGTCCACCCTCGGGGCCCACCAGCAGGGCAATACTCTGCGGCGCGCTATCGCGCTGGGGCTGGCTCTGGTGGTGGGGGCTGAGCACCAACTTGCAGTCGGCGCGGCAGTGCTGCAGCCAGCTAGCCAGCGGTTGCGGCTCGGCGAGGTCCACCAGCTGGCTGCGACCCGATTGCTCGCAGGCACTGATCATCACTTGCTGCCAGTGCCGCCATTTTTTTTGCTCGCGCTCGCCGTCGAGCTTCACATCGACGCGCTCACTGTATAGCGGCGCAATGCGCGTCGCGCCCAGCTCGGTGGCCTTCTGCACCACCCAATCCATGCGGTCGCCCTTGGACAGGCCAATCCCCAGTTCGATTTGCAGCGGCGATTCGCGCTGGGTATTGCTCTCGGCGCCGGTGATCTCGCAGCTCAGCTGGCGGCGATTGGCGGCGCTGATCGTCGCCTGATAATCCCGGCCGTCGCCGTTAAACAGGCGCAGCTGGCGGCCGACCTTCATGCGCAGTACCTGCGCCAGGTAGTGGGCGGCGCGCTCTTCCAGTTCCAGCTGCTGGCCGACGGCCAGCGCTTGTGAGGTGTAAATGCGGGGAATGCGCATGTGTGTGGTGACCCTGTGCAGTAAAACGGCTGACGATTACAGGGCCTTGATAAAGGCCTTGGAGTTGCGCTGAAAATTATACAGTTTCTGCTTGGCCTCCGGCAGCGCGGTGAAGGGACACTGCACATAGCCCTGTTCTTGAAACCAGTGGGCGGTTTGGGTGGTGAGCACAAACACCTGTTGCAGGCCCTGTTGGCGGGCCTCCTGTTCCAGTTGGGCCAGCAGCCGCTCGGCGCGATCGGCGCCGCGGTAATCGGGGTGGGTGGCCACGCAGGCGATTTCGCCAATGGCGTCATCGCGGTAGGGGTAGAGCGCCGCGCAGGCGATTACCATGCCGTCGCGCACCAGAATTTTAAAGTGGTCAATTTCGTTTTCCAGCAATTCGCGCGAGCGTTTCAGCAATACGCCGCGGGCCTCCAGCGGTTCAATAATCGCCAGAATACCGCCGATATCGTCGATGCCGGCGGTGTGCAGCTGCTCGTAGTGCTCTTGGGTGATCAGCGTGCCGGCGCCGTCGCGGGTGAACAGTTCCTGCAGCAGGGCGCCGTCGTCGCAGTAAGACACCATATGGCAGCGGTCGATGCCCAGATCGCCGGCGTCGACCACCGCCTGCACAATGCTGTCGCGGCCCAACAGCGGCTGGCGCTGCAGCTCGGCGTCGACATCGCGGTACTCACACTGGCGAATCAGCTGCTCGCTGCTGTCCAGCAGGCCGGCGGAGCTGGTGAGCAGGATCAGTTTGTCGGCCTTCAAGGCCGCGGCGGTGTGCACCGCGACATCTTCGGCGCTGAGGTTGAAGATCTCGCCGGTGGGGGAATAGCCCAGCGGCGACAGCAGCACGATCTGCTGGTGATCCAGCTGCTGGCGCAGGCCGGCGGCGTCGACCTTGCGCACCACGCCGGTGTGCTTGAAGTCGACGCCGTCAATCACGCCCATCGGCCGGGCGGTAACATAGTTGCCCGAGCACACCCGAATAGCGGCGCCGTGCATCGGCGAATTGGCCACCCCCATCGACAGCAGTGCCTCGATGTGGGCGCGCAGTGAGCCGGCGGCGTCGGTGACGCAGCGCAGCTCCAGCTCGTCAGTGACGCGCAAATCGCGGTGAAACTGGCTGTTCAGGCCAGCTTCATTCACCCGCTGCTCGATCTGCGGGCGCGCGCCGTGGACCAGTACCAGGCGTACGCCGAGACTGTTCAACAGGGCAATATCGTGCACAATGTTGGCAAAATTGGCGTCGGCAATGGCTTCGCCGCCGAGCATCAGCACAAAGGTTTTTCCGCGGTGGGCGTTAATATAGGGCGCGGAATTTCTAAACCATTTTACGTATTCAGTCTGTTCTGACATGGCGGTCGCTGCTTGCTGGGTTAACGGGAGTATTTTGTTTGCATGGTCAGTAGCTTACAAGGCATTTCGATAAATTGCATAGTGCCGAGTGGCGGGGGATTTAGGCGTGCAGAGTAAAGCCCCGGCCGCGTCGCCCGCGGTGCAGCACTGGGCCGATGCCCTGCGCGCGGATATCGACGCTCACTTTGCCGCCGCTCACCGGCGCGTCGAGGCGGTGTACCGCCGCGAGTTTCGCGCCCTGCCGGCGGTGTTGCGGCGGCACTGGCAGCACCGAGGGGATGTGCCGGCCGACCTTGTTGCCCTGCCGCGCAGCCTCTGGCGTTTAGTGCGGCGCCGCGCCGCTGAGCGGCCGCTCAGTGGCAAGGAGCGCGCGGTGGCAGAGTTGCTGGCCCAGCAGGTTTTGGACCTGCAGGGTCTGCAGGACACGCTGTGGCGCCATTTTGAGCTGCACCCGGATTACTGCCGCG
>NZ_JBFIGO010000068.1:0-15945 GCF_041602295.1 Spongiibacter sp.
GCGTCAAATTGCTGTCCGTTGATGCTGCGGCTGGCATCGCTCATTAAATACAGGTACAGCGGCATGATCGCTTCGGGGTTGGGGTTGCTGGATGGGTTTTCGCCCGGGTAAGCGCTGCGCCGCATGGCGGTGTTGGTGGCGCCGGGGTTGATGCTGTTGACCCGTGTACCGTTCAACTCAAATTCTTCATCCGCGAGTATCTGCATCATCGCCTCGGTGGCGAATTTTGACACCGAGTAGGCCCCCCAAAATGCCCGGCCCTGGCGGCCAACGCTCGATGAGGTCAGTAGCAGTGAGCCGTGCTCGGCAGCTGCCAGCATCGGTAGTAGTGCCTGGGTCATCAAAAACTGAGCGGTCACGTTTACCTGCATGACTTCGTCCCAGCTATCCACGGTTGTTTGCGCAAGGCTGCGGCGCTCGCCGAGCACACTGGCATTATGTAATAGGCCATCCAGGCGGCCAAATTCGCGCTCGATGGTGGCGGCTAACTCCTGGTAGTCGTGGGCGGCGGCGCCGCGCAGATGCAGGGGGTAGATCGCCGCTTGTGGGTAGCCGGCGTTTTCTATTTCGTCATACACCGCTTCGAGCTTTTCTGTGGTGCGGCCCAGCAAGATGACGGTGGCGCCGTGTTTGGCAAAGCTCAGGGCGGCCGCGCGGCCAATGCCGTCGCCGGCGCCGGTAACCAAAATGATTTTGTCTTTCAAGCAGTCGGCGGCGGCGTGGAAGTCGGCGGGCAATGTCAGTGGCACGGTGAATCCTCTTGGTGGTCAGAAGCGCAGCAGGGCGGCCTCGAGTTGTTCGGCGTGATCGATAATGGCGTCGGCCTGCCAGTCGGCAATGTTATCGCCGCTGGGGATATAGCCGTAGCGGCAGGCGATGGTTTTCATGCCGGCATTGCGACCGGCGTCTATGTCGCGGCGGTGGTCGCCAACATAGACCGCTTCAGCGGGGCGAATATCCAGATTTTTGCAGGCAAGGTAAATGGGTTCTGGGTGCGGCTTGCGATTGTTGACGTGGTCGGGGCAGATGGTCGTGGCGCAGCGCTTGTCCAGCTGCAGCTGGCGCAGCAGCGGCTCAGTAAAGCGCGATGGCTTGTTGGTGACAATGCCCCAGGCGATACCGCGCTCTTCAAGGTTGCGCAGCTGTTGATCCATGCCGGGAAACAGCGTGGTTTGCTCAGACAGCGAAGCGGCGTAGCGGTCGAGAAATTCCTCCAGCAGCGCGGCAAATTCTGCGCTCTCCGGGGCTAGTTCGAAGCCGAGCGCAAGGACCGCGCGGGCGCCACTGGAGACGCATTCGCGGACCGCTTGATAGTCCTGTAAGGGACGTTGATGTTCTGCCAGTAAGCTATTTAGCACGCGCGCGAAATCGGCAGCGGTATCGAGCAGCGTGCCGTCCAGGTCGAAGAGTACAGCTTTGAGCATCACAGTGGTTTTTTCACGTGAACCATATAGTTCACGTCCACATCACTTCCATTCAGTCGATAGCTTTTGAACAGCGGGTTGTAGGTCAGGCCGGTCATGTGTTGGAGCTGCAGGTCGTTCTCCCGCAGCCAGTCAGCCAGCTCGGCGGGGCGGATGAACTTGGCGTACTCGTGGGTGCCGCGGGGCAGCAGGCCGAGGATGTATTCGGCACCGACAATGCTGAAAGCAAAGGACTTGGGATTGCGGTTAATGGTGGAGAAATACAAGTCGCCGCCGGGTTTGCACAGTTTGGCGCAGGCGCGTATCACCGAGGCGGGGTTGGGAACGTGCTCAAGCATCTCTAGGCAGGTGACGACATCGTAGTGCCCCGCCTGGTCTTCGGCTAATTCTTCGGCGGTGGTTTGAAAGTATTCGACCTTGGCGCCGGATTCCAGTTGGTGCAGGCGCGCGACATTGAGAGGGGCTTCGCCCATATCGATACCGGTGACCTTGGCACCGCGCATGGCCATGGATTCCGACAGGATGCCGCCGCCGCAACCAATGTCGATAACGCGCTTTTCCGCCAGTGGCGAGCGCTCGTCGATATAGTTAACCCGCAGTGGGTTGATGTCGTGCAGTGGTTTGAATTCGCTGTTGCGATCCCACCAGCGATGGGCCAGTTCTTCAAACTTGGCGATTTCTGCCGGGTCGACGTTGCCGTGTTGCGGTGATGTTTGCATCTTACTCTCCACTGATTTTATTGCGCCAGTACTGGGCTTTTTCAATAAGCTCACGGCTGTCCAAGGTGGTCAGTTCGCCATTATCCAGCATTCGCCGGCCTTTGATCCAGCTGTGGCGCACCCGGTGACTGATATTGGTGTACACCAGCTGGGATATCGGTGTGTATATGGGTTGTTGCGCAAGGTCCGACATATCGACGGCGATAACATCGGCCTGCTTGCCGGCCTCCAGGCTGCCAGTGATCGCGTCGATGCCCAGTGCGCGGGCGCCGTTGATGGTGGCCATTTGCAGGGCGTAGTGGTCGGGTACGGCGGCGGCGTCGCCGGCGACGGCCTTGCCGAGCAGTGCAGCGCTGCGCAGTTCGCCAAACATGTCCAGGTCGTTGTTGCTGGCGGCGCCGTCGGTGCCCAGGGCCACATTAATGCCGGCAAGGCGCATTTTCTCCACCGGCGAAAAGCCGCTGGCCAGCTTTAAATTCGATTCCGGGCAGTGAATGGCGTGGCAGCGGTGCTCGGCGAGTAGGTCGATATCCGTATCGCTGAGGTGAGCCAGGTGTACGCACTGGGTGCGCGGTCCCAGCAGGCCGAGTCGCGCCAGTCGCTCGACGGGGCGCAGGCCGGTTTGTTTAACGGCGTCGGCCACTTCCTGAGCCGTTTCCTGCAGGTGGATCTGCACGGCGCAGTCCAGCTCTTCGGCAAACATCACCACCTTGCTCATGGCGTCGTCGCCGACGGTGTAGGGGGCGTGTGGGCCAAAGGCGATGTTGATCAATTCACTGTGCTTGTAATCGTCGCGCAGTGCCAAGCCCTTGCGGAAATACTCTTCTGGACCGCTGCCCCAGGCGCTGGGGAAATCTAATATTGGGAAGCTTAGCTGGGCGCGAATACCAGCGCGGCGCGCCACGTCGGCGGTGACTTCTGGGAAAAAGTACATGTCGCTAAAGGTCGTGGTGCCGCTGCGCAGCATTTCAGCGATCGCCAGGGCGCTGCCGTCGCGGACAAAGTCTTCGCTTACCCAGCGGCCTTCGGCCGGCCAAATGTGGTCGTTTAGCCAGCTGTGCAGGGGTTGGTCGTCGGTCATGCCGCGAAACAGGCTCATGGCGGCGTGGCCGTGAGCGTTGATTAGCCCCGGCATCAGCAGTTGTTCGCCGGTGAGTTCCAGTACTTCCTCGGCATTCAGTGCGCGGGCCTCATCAATGGGCAGGACCGCGTGAATGACGCCGTCGGCAATGGCCAGGGCGTGATTTTCTAGAACTGGGCAGCCGTCCGTCATCGGAAGAATCCAGCGGGCGGTAATGACAGTGTCAATGCGGTCGGCGGCGGCGCGGCTCATGGCGTGCAGTATTCCTGGTGGCAAAGCGGCAAGTATACCTGTTCCTGGGGGTAGTTGTGGCGATAAGACGCTGATTTTCGGCCTTTATGCGCTGTCTATGCGGTGCTGGAATATGCTAATATCGCCGCTTTGTTTCCCGCTTTGCCGCCGCCGTTTTGGGCGGGGTGGGAGGGCAGTAAAAACGCGCTTTGGGCGGCGATGCCGCCGTCCGGGGGTCGCAGACAATAAGGATGCTTGCTATTCATGGCTGACAATGCAAATGAAATTCTGCCGGTAAATATTGAGGATGAGCTAAAACAGTCCTACCTCGATTATGCGATGAGTGTCATCGTCGGTCGGGCGTTGCCCGATGTGCGTGACGGACTGAAGCCGGTGCACCGCCGGGTGTTGTTCGCCATGAGCGAGCTGAACAACGATTGGAACAAGGCCTATAAAAAGTCCGCCCGCGTGGTGGGCGACGTGATTGGTAAATACCACCCTCACGGTGACTCCGCGGTGTACGACACCATTGTTCGTATGGCCCAGCCTTTCTCAATGCGTTATATGCTGGTTGACGGTCAGGGTAACTTTGGCTCGATCGATGGCGATAACGCCGCAGCCATGCGTTACACCGAAATCCGCATGCAGAAAATCTCCCATGAGATGTTGGCCGATCTCGATAAGGAAACCGTCGATTGGGTGCCTAACTACGACGGCACGGAGCAGATTCCTGCGGTATTGCCCACCAAGGTCCCCAGCTTGCTGGTGAACGGTTCTTCCGGTATTGCCGTGGGCATGGCGACCAATATTCCGCCTCATAATCTTACCGAGGTGGTCAACGGCTGTCTGGCGCTGTTGGACAATCCCGATATCACTATCGACGAGTTGATGGAGTTTATCCCCGGTCCCGACTTCCCGACGGCGGCGATTATCAATGGTCGCGCCGGGATTGTTGAGGCCTATCGCACGGGACGTGGCCGGATTTATGTGCGTTCGCGCGCTGAAGTCATCAGCAATGAGAAGACCAATAAAGATACCATCATCATTACCGAGCTGCCCTACCAAGTGAATAAGGCGCGGTTGATCGAGAAGATCGCCGAATTGGTTAAAGAAAAGAAAATTGAAGGTATTGCCGAGCTGCGTGACGAGTCGGATAAAGACGGCTTGCGCGTAGTGATTGAGATGAAGCGCGGTGAAAGCGGCGAGGTGGTGCTGAATAACCTCTACGCCCAGACCCAGCTGCAAAATGTCTTCGGTATCAATATTGTCGCGCTGGTAGACAACCAGCCGCGTATCCTCAATTTGAAGGAACTGCTGGAATACTTTGTTCGCCACCGCCGCGAAGTAGTAACCCGCCGCACCGTCTATCTGTTGCGCAAGGCCCGCGAGCGCGGCCACGTGTTGGAAGGCCTGGCGGTAGCAATTTCTAATATCGATGAGGTCATTGCCACCATCAAGGCGTCGTCGACCACGCAAGAAGCTAAAGAGAATCTGATTTCGCGCGGTTGGGCACTGGGTGAAGTCAGTGCGATGCTTGAGCGCGCCGGGGAGGACGCCTGTCGCCCTGATGATCTGGAAGCCCAATACGGCGTGCGCGACGGTAATTACTGGCTGTCGCCGGCGCAGGTTCAGGCCATTCTCGAGTTGCGTTTGCAAAAGCTCACCGGCTTGGAGCACGAAAAACTGCTGTCGGAATATCAGGATAAATTGGCTGAAATCGCCGAATACCTGAGCATTCTCGCTGATCCGCAGGTGCTGTTGGACGTGATTCGCGGTGAATTGCAGCAGGTGGTTGCCGACTTTGGTGATGAGCGCCGCAGTGAAATCGTCGCTTCACAGCTGGATTTGAGCCACGAAGACCTGATTCCGGAAGAAGACCGTGTGGTGACAATTTCCCACGGTGGTTACGCCAAGTCGCAGCCGCTGGACACCTACGCTGCCCAGCGCCGCGGCGGTATGGGTAAGTCGGCGACGGCGGTAAAAGAAGAAGACTTTGTCGAGCACCTGCTGGTGGCCAACACCCACGACACGATTCTGTGTTTCAGTAATATCGGTAAAGTCTATTGGCTGAAGGTCTACCAAATTCCGGTGGCGGGACGCAATTCTCGCGGCCGGCCGATGGTGAACTTGCTGCCGCTGAGCGAGGGTGAGCGGATTACTTCCATCCTGCCGGTGCACGAGTACACCGAGGGCTACTTCATCTTTATGGCCACCGCCAACGGTACTGTGAAGAAGACGCCGCTGGAGGCCTTCTCGCGGCCGCGCAGCGTGGGTTTGATTGCCCTGGCACTGGATGAGGGCGATGTGCTGATCGGTACGGAAATAACCGACGGCCGCAACGACGTGATGTTGTTGACCAGCGGCGGTAAGGCCGCGCGCTTTGCCGAGGGCGATGTGCGGGCGATGGGCAGAACGGCGCGCGGTGTGCGCGGTGTGCGCATGGACGAAGGTCAGCAGGTTATTGCGATGATCATTCCCAAGCCAGAGGGACGGGTGCTGACGGTGTCTGAAAATGGCTACGGCAAGCGCACCGACGTCGATGACTTCCCCTGCAAGGGGCGTGGTAACCGCGGCGTTATCGCCATGACGATGAGTGATCGCAACGGTTCGCTGGTGGGTGCGGTGCAGGTATTTGAGGGCGATGATCTGATGCTGATCTCGGATCAGGGCACCTTGGTGCGCACGCGCACGGATGAAATCTCACTGCTTAGCCGCAATACCCAAGGGGTTAAGGTCATTCGCCTGCGCGATGACGAGCAGCTGGTTGGTGTACAGCGTGTCGCCGAGCAGGATGTCGACAGCGCGGTTGAAGATGGCGATGAGCCCGTTGACGGTGAAGTGCTTGCCGCGGATGCCGATGCCGCAGAAAACGGCGACAGTCCGGCGGCTGAATAAGCGCAGACTAGATTTTTTTGATGACTTGTTGGAGCGAAGTGAAACATGGCGCGTGTGTATAATTTTTGCGCGGGACCGGCAGCAATTCCCGAGGCGGTACTGAGTCAGGCTAAAGAAGAACTGTTGGACTGGCGCGGCCGTGGCCTGTCGGTAATGGAAATGAGTCACCGTTCGGAAGAAATGGTGTCCATTGCCAATGAAGCCGAAGCGGATTTGCGCGAGCTGATGGGGATTAGCGATGACTACGCGGTGCTGTTTCTGCAGGGCGGCGCCAGCACCCAGTTTGCGTCGATTCCGCTTAACCTCTGTGAAGAGGGGGCGGTGGTGGACTATGTCAATACCGGGCAGTGGTCGAAAAAAGCCATCAAGGAAGCCAAGCGTTACGCCAATGTGAACGTGGTGGCGAGTTCCGAAGATAATAACTTTGCCAGCATTCCGGCTTTTGATAGCTGGCAGCTCAGTGATAATGCCGCTTACCTGCACTACACCCCCAACGAGACGATTGGTGGTGTAGAGTTTTTCTGGACCCCAGACGTAAAGACCCCCTTGGTGGCCGATATGTCGTCGACCATTTTGTCGCGTCCGGTGGATGTGAATAAATTTGGTTTGATCTACGCCGGTGCGCAGAAAAATATCGGGCCGGCGGGTCTGACTATCGTTATTGTGCGCAAGGATTTGTTGGGCAAGGCCCGCGCTACAACGCCGACGATGCTCGACTACAAAACCGCGGCTGACAATGACTCGATGTACAACACGCCGCCGACGCTTGCCTGGTACTTGGCGGGTTTGGTCTTTAAATGGCTGAAAGCCCAGGGCGGCCTGGAGGCGATGGAAATTATTAATCGCCGCAAAGCCGCTAAATTGTACGACTATATTGACGCCAGCGGTTTCTACAGCAATCCGGTGGAAGTGGCTAGCCGCTCGCTGATGAATATCCCCTTTGTGTTGGCGGACAGCGGCTTGGATAAGGCCTTTTTGGCAGGTGCCGAGGATGCCGGCCTGCTAAACCTTAAGGGCCATCGCTCGGTGGGCGGCATGCGCGCCAGTATTTACAATGCGGTGCCAGAAGCGGCGGTCGATGCGCTGATTGAATATATGAAAAACTTCGCTAGAGAAAACGGCTGACATCATGGCCAAGTCAGAGGATAAGCCGGTCGACCTGGACACCTTGCGCCAGGATATCGACAGCATCGATAGTCAGATACACGCGCTGCTCAATCGCCGTGCTCGCTGCGCGCAGCAGGTGGCAGAGGTAAAACAGCGCGAGTTTGAGGCCGCTCAACAATTTGAGTCAGGTGCTGACAGCAGCAGCGCTCAGCAACTGCTGTTCTACCGCCCCGAGCGCGAGGCGCAGGTGTTGGCGCGTGTAAAAGCGGCCAATAATGGTCCGCTGGCCGATGATACCGTCGCCTATATATTCCGCGAGATTATGTCGGCCTGCCTGGCCCTGGAAAAGCCCATGGAGGTCGCCTACCTCGGCCCCGAGGGAACGTTTACCCAGGCCGCGGCGCTCAAGCATTTTGGCCACGCGGTGATCAGTGTGCCGCAAACGACGATAGACGCGGTATTTGCTCAGGTCGAGTCGGGCCAGTGTCACTACGGTGTGGTGCCGGTGGAAAATTCCACTGAGGGCATGGTGTCTCACACCCTCGATGCCTTTATGAATTCCTCATTAAAAATTTGCGGTGAAGTCGAACTGCGGGTGCGGCTCAATTTACTGATTGGCGAGGGTGGTCGCGATGATATTCAGCGTATCTGTGCCCACCAGCAGGCCTTGGCACAAAGTCGCCGCTGGCTGGATGCCAACTTCCCCAATGTCGAACGCGTGGCCGTAAGCAGCAATGGTGAGGCGGCGCGGATGGCGGCCGAGCAGCCCGGTGTGGCGGCGATTGCCGGAGACCTGGCCGCCCAGCAGTACGAGCTGAACAAGCTTGCCGAAAACATTGAAGATCAGCCCGACAACACCACCCGCTTTTTGGTAATCGGCCGCGAAAATGTCGCCGCCAGTGGTCGCGACAAAACCTCCATCGTGGTGTCTGCGCACAATCGCCCCGGCGCGCTGTTTAAGCTGCTTGAGCCCTTCGAGCAGAATAACGTCATGTTGACGCGTATCGACACTCGGCCGTCGCGCACTGAAACCTGGACCTATGTGTTTTTCATTGAGTTTGAAGGCCACCAGGACGACCCTAAGATGGCGGCGATTCTGGATACCATCGCCCAGCAAACGGTGATGTGTAAGATTTTGGGCTCCTATCCCAAGGCGGCGTTATAGCGGCCTTGGGGTACTTTCTTTTTTATAGGCGGTAGCATGACGTGCGATTTTATTGACCTGGCCAATGAGGGGGTGCAGGGCCTGCAGCCCTATCAGCCCGGCAAGCCGATCGAAGAGTTACAGCGTGAGCTGGGCTTGAGCGATGTGGTGAAGTTGGCCAGCAATGAAAACCCGCTGGGGCCACCGGCGTCGGCGCTGGCGGCCTACCGCGAGGCGGCGGGGCAGTTGCACCTGTATCCCGATGCGGGCGGTTTTGAGCTAAAAGCGCAATTGTCTGCGGCGCTGGGTGTTGAGGCGGCGCAGCTGACCCTGGGCAATGGTTCTAATGATGTCCTGGACCTGTTGGCGCGGGTGTTTCTCGACAGTGACAGCAGTGCGGTGTTTTCCCAATACGCCTTTATTGTGTATCCCATTGCCGTGCAGGCAGCGGGGGCGAAGGCCATAGTGACGCCGGCGAAGGATTGGGGGCACGACCTGGATGCGATGGCGGCGGCGATCGATGACCGCACGCGACTGGTTTTTATCGCCAACCCCAACAACCCCACCGGCACCTGGCTCAGTGAGAGCGCGGTGCGGGCATTTATGGCCAAGGTGCCGGAAAATGTGGTGGTGGTGCTGGACGAGGCCTACTGTGAATACCTGAATGAGCCCGCTTACCCGGACAGCATTGCCATGCTGGCCGATTACCCCAATCTGGTGGTCACTCGGACCTTTTCCAAGGCCTTTGGTTTGGCGGGCCTGCGGGTCGGCTATGCCATAAGTCACCCCGATATTGCCGACCTGTTGAACCGCGTGCGCGCGCCGTTTAATGTCAGTGTGCCGGCGCTGGCGGCAGCGACAGCGGCCTATCGCGACGCGGAATATTTGCAGCGCAGTCGCGAGCTAAATGCGGCGGGTATGGCTCAGCTGGAAAAGGGCTTGGTGGCCCTGGGCTTGCAATATATTGCGTCGGTGGGGAATTTTATTGCCGTGGAAATGCCCGCTGCGGCCATGCCTTATTACCAGGCCCTGTTGAAGAAGGGCGTTATTGTGCGGCCGGTGGGGGTCTACGGAATGCCCAATCACCTGCGGATTTCGATTGGCCTGGAAAGTGAAAATCAGCGTTGCCTAAACGCCTTGCAAGAGGTGTTGAGCGAAGCGTGAATATTGGCAAGCTAACAATTATCGGCCTCGGTCTAATGGGCGGTTCTCTGGCCAAGGCGTTGAAGGCCAAGGGCGCAGTCGATCAGGTGTGGGCCACCGGCCGGCGCAGTGCCTCACTGGTGCGGGGGCTGGAGCTGGGGGTCATCGATCATTGGACCCTCGACCTTGCCGAGGCGCTGCGCGATGCCGATGTGGTGCTGATCGCCACGCCGACACTGGTGGCCGAGCAGGTCATGGCGGATATAGCGCCCTTGCTGGATGAAAAAACCATCCTGACTGATGTTGCCAGTGTGAAAGGCAATATTTTGCGCGCCGCCGAGGCGGTGTTTGGCGCCTTGCCGCCGCGCTTTGTGCTGGGTCACCCTATCGCTGGTTCTGAGCAGAGTGGGGTCGAGGCGGCGAAAACGGACTTGTTTGTCGATCACCGGGTGATTCTCACGCCGCTGGCGAGCAACGACAGTGCCGCGGTGCAAGTGGTGCGGGAAATGTGGCAGTGCGCCGGCGCCGAGGTGGTGGAGATGGCGGTGGATGAGCACGACGCGGTGCTGGCGGCGACCAGCCATTTGCCCCATGTGCTGGCTTACACCTTAGTGGATGCCTTGGCGGCCAGTGGCAGCGCCGCGGATATTTTTCGGTTTGCGGCGGGTGGTTTTCGCGATTTTACCCGCATCGCCTCCAGCGATCCGACCATGTGGCACGATATTGTACTGGCCAATCAGCAGGCAATTCTGGCGGGCCTGGATAATTTTGCCGACCATCTGCAAATGGTGCGCGGCCTTATCGCCGAGGCCGACGGCCCGGCCATCAAACAACTGTTCAGCCGCGCCAAGCAGGCCCGCGATGAGCATTTTCTCGGTCAATATATGGCGGGGCGCAGCAAGCCGCCCCGTTAATCCTCAAAAGAGACTGTATCAGTGGAATTTTTAGCACAACCTGGCGGCAGCGTTAACGGCACCTTGCGGGTGCCCGGCGACAAGTCCATTTCTCATCGCTCCATTATGTTTGGCGCCATTGCCGACGGTGTGACCACCGTAGAGGGCTTTCTTGAGGGCGAAGACGCACTGTCGACGCTGAAGGCTTTTCAGGCGATGGGGGTACAAATTGACGGCCCTGAACAGGGGCGCGTGACCATTCACGGCGTGGGTCGCGACGGGCTGCAGGCGCCGGACGGTGACTTGTACATGGGCAATTCCGGCACATCTATGCGGCTGTTGGCCGGCTTGTTGGCGGGGCAGAAATTTGATGTGACGCTGACCGGTGATGTGTCGCTGAGCAAGCGCCCGATGGAGCGGGTGGCGGCGCCGCTGCGGGAAATGGGCGCGGTGGTGGAAACCGCTGAGGGCGGTCGCCCGCCGATGACGATTCGTGGCGGTCAGTCGTTGAAAGGCATTGATTATGTGCTGCCGATGGCCAGCGCCCAGGTCAAGTCCTGTGTGCTGTTAGCCGGCATGTATGCCGAGGGCGAGACCCGCACGACTGAGCCGGCGCCGACCCGCGATCACAGTGAGCGCATGCTCAAAGGCTTTGGTTATCCGGTTGCGGTGAATGGCGCGGTCGCCAGTTTGGAGGGCGGTCATCGCTTGCGCGCGGTGCATATCGATGTGCCGGCGGATATCTCTTCGGCGGCCTTCTTTATGGTGGCGGCCAGTATTTCGCCCGGTGCCGATTTGACTCTGCAGCATGTCGGGATCAATCCGACACGCATCGGCGTGGTCAATATTCTGCGCGCCATGGGCGGCGATATAACGCTGAGCAATGAGCGCGAAGTCGGTGGTGAACCGGTGGCGGATATCCGCGTGCGCTATGCGCCGCTGAAAGGCATCGATATCCCCGAGGACCAAGTGCCGCTGGCCATCGACGAGTTTCCGGTGTTATTTGTCGCGGCGGCCTGCGCCGAGGGGCGCACGGTATTGCGCGGCGCCGAGGAGCTGCGGGTCAAGGAAAGTGATCGCATTCAGGTGATGGCCGACGGTTTGGTGAGCCTGGGGGTTAGTGCCGAGGCCACCGAAGACGGCATTATCATTGAAGGCGGCGCCATTGGCGGCGGTCGCGTAAACAGCCACCACGACCACCGTATTGCCATGTCCTTTTCGGTGGCGGCGCTGCGCGCCAGTGACACTATCCATATTGAAGACTGCGATAATGTGGCGACCTCATTCCCCAACTTTGTCGAATTGGCAACGGCGGCGGGGATGCGCATAGAGGTGCGTTCATGAGCGCGGCGGTTATTTGTATCGATGGCCCCAGCGGTTCTGGCAAGGGCACCTTGTGTCAAATGTTGGCCCTGGAGTTGGGTTGGCATCTGCTCGATAGTGGCGCCCTGTACCGCTTAGTCGGTATGGCGGCCAGCAAGCACCAGCTCAGTTTTGACGACGAAGCGGCTATCGCGGCCTTGGCGGCGGCGCTGGATGTGGCGTTTTTGCCGGGTCAGCAGGGTGAGCCCAGCCGGGTGATGCTCGAGGGGGTAGACGTCAGCGGTGAGCTGCGCAGCGAAACTACCGGAAATTTGGCCTCTAAGGTGGCGGTGCTGCCGGCGGTGCGTGAGGCCCTGTTGCAGCGCCAGCGCGATTTCGCCCAGGCGCCGGGTTTGGTGGCCGACGGGCGGGACATGGGCACCGTGGTTTTCCCTGAGGCGCCGCTTAAGGTTTTTCTGACGGCGAGCGCCGAGGAGCGCGCCCGGCGGCGCTTTAAGCAGTTGAAAGATAAGGGTGAGAGTGTTAACATCGCGACCCTTTTAGAAGAGATCCAGGCTCGTGATAAGCGCGATTCAGAGCGCGAACACGCGCCGTTGAAGCCGGCGGATGACGCCCTGTTGATTGACAGCAGCGAGCTGGGGATCGAACAAGTTTTTGCGCGGGTATTGGCCGAGGTCAGTGCCCGCTTTCCTGCGTCTTAGGGGCAGGCTGATTTATTAAGGGTTTCTCGGGCTGTGTCAATACCAGCTAGCAGCTTGAGAGACTTTAAAAAACTGACCCGCGTTAGCTGGTAATGCGGCGATATGGTGGCTCTGCCACTGCTAATCTCAGGTAATGACTAATGAGCGAAAGCTTTGCTGAACTGTTTGAAGAAAGTTTAAAAACGATCGATATGAAGCCGGGTTCCATCGTAACCGGTGTAGTTATCGACATCGACAGCGACTGGGTGACTGTCCACGCCGGTCTGAAGTCGGAAGGGGTGATTCCCCGCGATCAGTTTGTCGCAGAAGGCGGCGAATTCTCTCTGCAGATTGGTGACGAAGTACAGGTTGCCCTGGAATCCGTTGAAGACGGTTTCGGTGAAACCCGTCTGTCCCGCGAGAAAGCAAAGCGCGCCGAAGCCTGGACCGCACTGGAAGCTGCCTACGAGGCAGAAGAAACAGTGACCGGTATTATCAATGGCAAGGTCAAGGGTGGTTTCACCGTCGACATCAACAGCATCCGCGCGTTCCTGCCCGGCTCTCTGGTTGATGTGCGTCCGGTACGTGACACTGCTCACCTGGAAGGCAAAGAACTCGAATTTAAAGTGATCAAGCTGGACCAGAAGCGCAACAACGTTGTGGTTTCTCGTCGCGCGGTTCTGGAAAGTGTTAACAGCGAAGAGCGCGAAGCACTGCTGGAATCTCTGCAAGAAGGCATGGTTGTTAAAGGTATCGTTAAGAACCTGACCGACTACGGCGCGTTCGTAGATCTGGGTGGCATCGACGGCCTGCTGCACATCACTGATATGGCTTGGAAGCGCATCAAGCACCCAAGTGAAATCGTCAATGTGGGCGACGAAATCGACGTTCGCATCCTCAAGTTTGACCGCGAGCGCAACCGCGTATCTCTGGGTCTGAAGCAACTCGGCGAAGACCCCTGGGTGGCTATCAAAACTCGTTACCCCGAGAACAGCCGCGTTAAAGCCAAGGTTACCAACCTTACCGATTACGGCTGTTTCGCTGAAATCGAAGAAGGTGTTGAAGGTCTGGTTCACGTATCCGAAATGGATTGGACCAACAAGAACATCCACCCCTCTAAAGTCGTACAAGTTGGCGACGAAGTGGAAGTGATGATTCTGGACATCGACGAAGAGCGTCGCCGTATTTCTCTGGGTATCAAGCAGTGCCAGCAAAACCCATGGGATGCCTTCGGTTCGCAGTTCACTAAAGGCGACCGCATCAGCGGCGCGATCAAGTCGATCACCGATTTCGGTATCTTCATTGGTCTGGACGGCAACATCGACGGCCTGGTTCACCTGTCAGACATCTCTTGGAACGAGAGCGGCGAAGACGCGGTTCGCAAGTTCAAGAAAGGCGACGAGATCGAAACCGTTATCCTGTCTATCGACCCCGAGCGCGAGCGTATCTCGCTGGGCATCAAGCAGCTCGAGGAAGATCCTTTCTCTGACTACGTCGCTGTTAACGACCGCGGTAGCATCGTAACTGGTGTTGTTAAAGAAGTTGACGCCAAGGCTGCTGTTGTTGTGCTGGCAGACGAAGTTGAAGGTGTTCTGAAGGCCTCTGAAATCAGCCGCGATCGCGTTGAAGATGCGCGCAACGTGCTGAAAGAAGGCGAAGAGGTTGAAGTTAAGATCATCAGCGTCGATCGCAAGAACCGCGCTCTGACCCTGTCTATCAAAGCGAAAGACATGGAAGACGAGAAAGAAGCGGTGAAAGCACTGCGTGAGAAGGAAACTGAAGCGGCCGCGCCTGCGACTATCGGTGACCTGATCAAAGCTCAGATGGAAAACAAAGACTAAGCGTCTTTGCTGCGGGCATTCTTTCAGGGAATGCCCGTAACTTACTGGCTTATAAGCAAAAAAGTGCTAAGCTAGGCTTGATGTCGGAATTTACGGGATTGAGCAATGACCAAATCTGAGTTGATAGAGCTGATGGCTGAACGCCAGCCACAGTTGTCTCACAAGGATATTGAGCTGGCAGTAAAAACCATGATCGAGCACATGTCTCAGGTCTTGGCGACTGGCAGCAGAATCGAGATCCGAGGGTTTGGTAGTTTCTCGCTGCACTACCGCGAGCCGCGAATGGGGCGCAACCCCAAAACCGGTGAAACGGTGCAGCTTCCGGGCAAATACGTTCCGCATTTTAAGCCTGGTAAAGAACTGCGTGAGCGGGTGAATCAGAGCCTGACCTCTAGCTGAGGTGGTGACGCTAGCCTTCTCCAAAAAGAAACGGTATGGTCTTTGGCTATACCGTTTTTTTTATGGGCGCGATTCCTGATGCAAATCCTCAAGTCGATCCTGGTGTTATTGCTGCTCCTTGCCGTGGTGTTGTTTGGCCTGCTTTTTAGTTTGGAAAATACCGCGCTGGTGCCACTCAATATTCTGGTGGCGGAATTGCCGGAACAGCGAATATCGACTTGGTTGATCCTGTCTTTTCTGGTCGGTGGGGTGTGCGGAATGTTGTCGGCTTCGCTGTTAGTACTGCGCTTGCAGGCCGCCAAGCTGCGCCTGCGCCGCAATCTTAAGCAATCCGCGACCCAGCTGGTTGAGCCCGGGGTTAACCGCTAATCGGTATGGAGCAGTTGCTGCCATATAGCTTGTTACTTGCCGCTATCGGTTGCGGTTGGTTGCTGGGGCGACGCTCACTAAAGGGGGGGGCGGGCGCGGAAAGTGCCGCTGACGACTCCTATTATCGCGGACTGCGATTCCTGCTCAGCGAGCAGCCCAGCAACGGTGTGGATGAATTTATTCAGGCCGTGCCGGTTAATGAACATTCCTTAAATACGCATTTGTCCCTCGCGCAATTAATGCGCAGCAAGGGTGAGCTCGAAGCGGCAACGCGGATACACCAAAACCTATTGGCACGTCCCAGCTTGTCGCGTGACAGCCTCCATCAAGTACACCTGGAATTGGCCAGAGACTATATTTCTGCCGGTTTGCACGACCGAGCCGAGCGTTTGTTGCGTGACTTGGCGGGTGAGTCGTCTGCGCAAGAGAGTGAGGCGTTGCGCTATTTGCAGCAGATCTACCAGGCCGAGAAGGATTGGGGGAAGGCGGCAGCGGTCGCGAAGCGGCGCATTCCCAAACGCAGCTGGTTGCGTAAGGCGCGGGCAGAGCAAGACGGCGGGGCGATTAGCTGCGCGCTGAGTCACTACTACTGTGAGATGGCCGAGCAGCATTTGGCCGAGGCTAATGAAGCCGCAGCGAGGCGCTGCTTGCAAAAAGCCAGGCAGAGCGATGGCAACAACGTCAGGGTTGTGCTGA
>NZ_JBFIGO010000069.1:0-15565 GCF_041602295.1 Spongiibacter sp.
CGAATACGCTGATAAAAACCCTCAATGGCACGGGTGTAGATCTTCTCGCGCCGTTGATACAAATCCATTTCGGCGACTTCCGCCGGTGCCACAATTTCTACCGCGAGATTCTCCGACGCCGCAGCCTCCCGCTCTCCGCCTACCTGGGCCGGCGTAGTCATCGCGGCTTAGGACTCCTCACCCGCCAGCTGCCACACGTAGGCGCTGAGCAAGTGGATTTTTTCGGCACTAAGACTGTCGGCGTGAGCCGGCATTTTACCGGAGCGGCCATTGGCGATGCTGTGAATAATTTTCCCCGCGTCGCCGCCGTATAGCCAAATAGCGTCATTAAGGCGCGGCGCTCCCAAGACGGTATTACCCTCGCCGCTGGCGCCGTGGCAACCGGCGCAGAGCACGGCGAAATTCTCCCGAGCCGGCCGGTGGCGATCAGCGGTCGCGGCACTGACGTCTCCCAAGCTGATAACATAGGCCGCCATCTCGGCAACACCGCTGTCACCCAACAGCGATTGCCAAGCGGGCATCACGCCGCTGCGACCGCTGTGAATCGACTGGGCAATTTGTTCGGCGCTGCCGCCATACAGCCAGTCGCTGTCGCGCAGGTCGGGAAAGCCGTAGCTGCCACGCGCGTCATTGCCGTGGCAAATGGCACAGTTGTTGGCAAATACTCGCCGGGCAATACGCATCGCCTTCGGGTCGCCAGCCAACTCAACAACGCTGGCCCGCATAAACTCGCTATACAGTGCATCATTGCGCTGCTGCGCGGCCGCCACGTCGCCCTGCCACTGATTTACCGAACTCCAATTCAGCAAACCGGGAAAATTCCCCATACCGGGAAAAGCCAGCAAGTATCCAGCACCAAACACCATGGTCAACACAAACATTTTTATCCACCACGCGGGCATTGGCTTGTCGTACTCTTCAATGCCGTCGTAGATATGCCCTGTCGTCGCGCCCTCTTCCGGCTTGTTAATCTTGCGGTTACTCAGCAGCAGCCAGGCCAGTAACACATAAGAAATCGCCGTCAAAACAATAATCCAGGCGCTCCAAAAATCACTCATCACCGCCCTCCTTCACCGACGACTCAGACTCGACAAAGGGCAGCTTCGCCGCCTCTTCGTAAAAGGCCTTGCGGCTGCGCCGAAACACATTGATGCTGACTCCAAGAAAGGCGATGAACAGCAGGAGCGTCGACAGCGCCCGCAAATTGTCTTGATCAAACATAGTCACCTCGGCTCAACGTCTGTACTTAATAAGCGTGCCCAACTGCTGTAAGTAGGCGACCATTGCGTCAACCTCCTTCTTGCCGCGCAGCAGATCTGCCGCAGCGGCAATATCAGCATCGCTATAGGGCACACCAACCTTACGCAGAGCGGTCATTTTGGCGGCCACCAGTTCAGCATCGACCTCGTCGTGAAACAGCCAGGGGTAGGACGGCATGATCGACTCCGGCACCACATCTCTGGGGTTAAACAGGTGGGCGCGATGCCACTGATCACTGTAGCGCCCACCCAGGCGAGCCAAATCCGGACCGGTGCGCTTGGAACCCCACAAAAAAGGGTGTTCGTAAACATGCTCACCGGCCACCGAATAGTGGCCATAGCGCTCGGTCTCAGAACGCAGCGGTCGCACCATCTGCGAATGGCATACATTGCAGCCCTCGCGGATATAGATATCTCGACCGCTTAGCTGCAGCGCATTAAGTGGCTTCAAGCCGGCGATCGGCTCCGTAGTCTGTTTTTGGAAGAACAGCGGCAGCAACTCGACTAGGGCTCCAAAACTGATCGCCACAATAATCAGCACGATCATCAAGCCAATATTTTTTTCAACGATGTCGTGATTCATGCCTGTGCCCCCGCAGCATTAAGCACTTGCGGTTGGGCTTCGCTGCTATAAATGGTTTTCCATACATTCCACGCCATCAGTAACATGCCGCCGAGGAACATCACGCCGCCGAACAACCGCACGATGTAGCCCGGATGACTGGCCACCACTGATTCAGCAAAGCTGTAAGTCAGGCTGCCATCAACGTTATAGGCCCGCCACATCAATCCTTGAACAATGCCGTTCACCCACATCGAGGCGATGTACAACACGGTGCCGACGGTCGACAACCAGAAGTGAATATTGATCATATTGATACTGTGCATCTGTTTGCGACCAAACAGCACTGGCACCAGGTGATACACCATGCCAATGGAAATCATCGCCACCCAACCGAGTGCGCCCGAGTGCACATGGCCGATGGTCCAATCAGTGTAATGGGACAGTGAATTAACCGTCTTAATCGACATCATCGGCCCCTCAAAGGTCGACATGCCATAGAACGACAGCGACACCACCAGAAAGCGCAGGATCGGGTCAGTGCGCAATTTATGCCAGGCGCCGCTCAGCGTCATCATGCCGTTAATCATGCCGCCCCACGAAGGCGCCAGCAGAATTAATGACATCACCATACCCAGGCTCTGGGCCCAATCTGGCAAGGCGGTGTAGTGCAGGTGATGGGGACCGGCCCAGATATATACCGACACCAATGCCCAGAAATGCACAATGGACAGGCGATAGGAGTACACCGGGCGCTCGGCCTGCTTGGGCACGAAGTAATACATCATGCCGAGAAAGCCCGCGGTCAGAAAAAAGCCCACCGCATTGTGGCCATACCACCACTGAATCATGGCATCCACAGCGCCGGCATAGGCGGAATAGGACTTACCCAAGGTAACGGGAATTGCCGCACTATTAATCACATGCAATACCGCTACCGTGACAATAAAGGCGCCGTAAAACCAATTAGCAACGTAGATATGAGGCGTTTTTCGCCGCGTTATCGTGCCAAAAAACAACAGCGCATAGGCCAGCCACACCACGGTGATCAGAATATCGATTGGCCACTCCAATTCGGCATATTCCTTGCCGCTAGTCATACCCATTGGCAGGGTGACGGCCGCCAGCACAATCACCAGCTGCCATCCCCAAAAGACGAAAGCAGCCAAGCGATTAGACAGCAACGCGGCCTGACAGGTGCGCTGCACGACAAACAGCGATGACCCCATTAACGCGCAGCCGCCGAAGGCGAAGATCACCGCATTGGTATGCAAGGGCCGCAGCCTGCCGAAACTTAACCAGGGAGTATCGAAATTCAGCTGCGGCCAGACCAACTGCGCGGCAATCAATACGCCAACGGCCATACCGACGACGCCCCACAGCACCGTCATAATGGTGAATTGCTGCACCACCTTGTAGTTGTATATTGGATGTTGTTGCGAAGACATCATGACGGCTCACAAACCTCTTTCTAGGCTAGGCACAGTTAGAAACACCAGGCGGTGATGTGCTGGCGGAAGGCATTCTCGCAGCCGTAGGCGGCTGCCATACTGACCCAGATCAAGGAAAGGCTGAACAATATCGCGGCGGGCGGCTAGCACCTCGCCTGCGCTAGGCTAAACCGCCAACAGCGTCACTAATCGGTAAACACCGGCATCATACCCATGTCCCAAAGCACAACGACCGCGCCCATCAGCGCCATAAAAATCACCATGCAAATTGCCGCTACTGCCGATGCATACAAAAAACCGCGCTCTTCGGGAATACCCATTACCAGTGGAATACCGAGGTACAGCAGATATACCGACCAGCCCAGCGCGACGATGCCGAGTGTCAAATCAAACCAGAACAAGGGAAAAAAACCGCAAAGCCCGGCAATAAACAGCGGCGTAGCCGTGTAACCCGCCAACACCATCCCCTTTACCACCGACGAGGAAGCGCCATAGGTTGCCGCCATCCAATGTATCGAATAGCCAATAACCGCCAGCGCGGCGAGCATAGCAAAGTAGAAGGCAATCACAATTTGCAGGGCGCTGTGCTGTGTCAGGCGCACAACGTCGCCATCCCCCACCGTCCACCCTATTTTGCTGGCACCGTAGTACCACGCAACACAGGGACCCAATGCCAGAACAACGGGGTACCACAGCTTTATCGCAAAACTGTGGTCAGCGGCAGTCGCCACCCTCGTCCATTGACCACGGGGACTAAACAGAAATCCAAAGGGGTTGCTCGTCACGACCGGTACTCGATTCAGTGGGATTTGGACACGAGTCTAACCGCTGATGAGTGGGGGGAATTGATCTGCGTCAAGCAGCCAATGATTGCCGTCAGCGCCGACGCTCAAGACTGCACATTGGCCACGGCTTTTAAGCCTTCGACATCCAGCTGGCTGATATCTTTGTTATCAATCGTCAACAATTGCTGTTTGGCGAAACGGCTGAGCACACGACTGACCGTTTCGACGGTGAGGCCCAAAAAACTCGCAATATCGGCTCTGGGCATTGGCAGCCGAAAGGCAGAGGCCGACAACTGGCGGCGCGCCTGGCGAGCGGAAATGCTCACTAACAAAGAGGCCACGCGCTCGTCAGCGGTATTCTTGCTGAGCAGGGTAATATGGCGCTGGTCGTCGACAATTTCACTGCTGAGCAACTTAAAAAAATGGCGCTGCAGATTGGGTAGCTGGCCGCTGAGATCCTCTATTTGCGCAAAGGGAATTTCACAGATAGCCGACACTTCCAAGGACACAGCAGAACTGGCGTAGCGATTCTGACCAATGCCATCCAAGCCAACAATTTCGCCGGGGAAATAAAAGCCCGTCACCTGCTCTTCGCCGGCATCGGTAATACTGTAGGTCTTCACCGCTCCCGAGCGCACCGCAAATACCGAGGTAAAGGCATCACCCTCGCGAAAAATATGGTGGCTTTTTTTCAAGGGGCGACCGCGCTGAACAATATTGTCCAGCTTAACAATCTCGTCACTCTCCAGAGCCAATGGCAAACAGATGGCGCTTAAGCGGCAGTTGTTGCAACTCACTGCCGGGTTGTGGGGGCAGGCTTTCTGCGCATCTGCGGGATGCATGCAATCTCCTTGCATATCACTGGCTATCAATACTGCCGCCATTGAACGCCTTATCAGTTATCGGGTCAAGCACCAAAAGCCCCCTAAAAACAAAAAAACACTTCAAAAACAACAAGATAAAACTATAGCGTGTTTGAGTAAGCACCCTGATGGCTCGGCAGGCTGTCATCAAACAGCATGCAGATATTGCGCAGTAATAGCCTGCCACTGTCGGTAACCCGCAAGGCTTCCTCGTCTAAGGTCACGACACCGTCACGGGCAAATGTCTGCAACGGCACTAATAGATCGGCAAACTTTGACTGAAAATTCACCTGGTAGCGACTGCGCAGCTCACTGAAATTCAAACGCAAATTGCAGGCAAGCTGCATAATGATGTAACGGCGCAACTGATCTTCAGCCGTCAACTCCAGCCCCCGCGCCACCGGAAGATGGCCCTGATCCAACGCCCGATAGTAGTCTTCTAATGACTTATGATTTTGCACATAACAACTGTTTAGGGAGCTGATCGCCGACACGCCCATGGCCAGCACATCCGCCGAATGACAGGTTGAATAGCCCTGAAAATTACGCTGTAGCCGCCCCTGGCGCTGATAGCGCGCCAACTCATCATCGGGTTTAACAAAGTGATCCATACCGATATGGCAATAGCCCGCGGCCCGCAAACGGCGGCCGGCCAGGGCGAAAATACGCAGTTTCTCCTCGCTGTCGGGCATCACATAGCGGTCCATCGATTTTTGCCATTTAAAGCGCGCCGGCATATGTGCGTAGTGGTAGAGAGCAATGCGGTCTGGCGCCATGGCGATCAAGCTATCCAAGGTCTCAGAAAAACTGCTTACCGTCTGCAGCGGCAGCCCATAGATAAGGTCAACGCTGATGGAACGAAAGTTAAATTGGCGCGCCAGGGCAATCAGCTCAGTGATCATCTCGACACTTTGCAGGCGATTGATCGCCCGCTGCACCTCGGCATTGGTGTCCTGCACCCCAAAACTGACGCGGTTAAAACCGAGCCCCTTGAGCAGAGCCAAATAATCGGCATCCACGCAGCGCGGATCCAATTCGATAGAAAATTCCCGCTCCGCGCTGTCGTCCAAGTTAAAGTGACTGGCCAGCTGATGAACCAGCTCCGTCATTTCTGCCTTGTCGAGATAGTTCGGTGTACCGCCGCCAAAGTGCAACTGCGTCACTCGCCGAGATAGACCGACACGCTGCGACAACATCTGCAACTCTCGCTGCAAATAATTGAGGTAGCGACGACTGGCCTGAGGGTCTTTGCTGATCACCTTGTTGCAGGCGCAGTAATAGCAAAGACTGCTGCAGAAGGGGATGTGCACATACAGGGACAGCGGCGAGGGGCTGTTATGAGCCTCCGCCAAAAAGCGCAGGTAGTGCTGTTCAGTGAAGGCTTCACTGAAATTCAACGCCGTGGGGTAAGAGGTATAGCGCGGCCCCTGCACGGCATAACGCCGCACCAGCGCCGCAGGATCATCGGCATCGCGGGCAATCGCTGTGCTCATTTTCCGCCCCACTACTGCACAAAGGCGCCGGCAAAGCCCGGTGCCTGCCGCGGAAAACTCGATAAATACGTCTCTCGCTCACACTGTGCCGCCGGACCTATCTCCAAATCAATTTGCCGCTGAATATGTTGCCAGTCACTCTCGTCAAACAGGGCATCAGCCAGTTGAAAAAGACTGCGTTCCTCGTGGATATGAGAAATCTGCCTGCAGTGGTAATGTTTGCTCAAGCGTATAATCGCCGGTCGGACCGGTTGCTCACTTAAGCGTAATTCAGCGAAAATTAACGACAACTGATCCCCCAATGACTCCAGCATACTGTGGTCGCGCAGGACGTTTTCCACGGCATAGCCATTGACCCCGGGGCTGGCCAACAACTGGCGAAACACGACATCCTCCACCGGGTGGTGCCACACTTCAGGGAAGACTTGAATATAGTCGAGGCTGCGCATCATCATGTCGATGTTGGCCGGCGCATCATGAAAACCAAAATAGTTTTCTATTTCATGATTCAGCTCATAGAGCATGCGCTGCATACGCTGATGATCGGCTTCCAACTGTTCAAGAATGGGGTGCATGGCTGACATTTCCGCGACTCATTTCCCGCCACTTTACGCCAGCCCGCCTCGCTCTCGCTTGATCCACGTCAAGGCCAAGTGCAATGGGCAAGGGTGCCGATCCGCCTCCCCCAAACTGCCTCGCAATTTGCAAGCCGATTCGCAATTTGCAAACCGCAAGTCCACAAGCCCACCAGAAACAAGGCTTAGCCATTGTTTTTATTACTCTTTTTATTTAACCAGCAAGTGGCACGAGCTGTGCAATTAACAAGGCACACAGCGACATTCTTAAACGGAAAGACACGCCATGACCAGCCACCGGATGCATAGAAGCGCGGCCCGAGCCGCCATCACCAGCCTACTGCTAGGCAGCCTCATAGGCTGTGCCGGTCACGCTGCCGGGCGACATCAGCCCCTGAACTATCAAGCCGCTGACGACGCCGCTCACATCGTCACCGATGAGCACAGCCGCCGACTGACCGACCGCTGTGCAGCCAACGCCACCTACTTTGCCGGCAATCAGGATCACTTCAGCGTCGACCAACCGCTACCCGCCTCCTTTCGCAACCCCGGCAGCCCGCGCACCACCACAGTGGCGAGCCGCCGCCTGCTGCCGCTGTCTCCCGGCGACAAAATTGAAGTGCTGATTCACGAAGGTGAGGAGTTCAGCGGCGAGTATTTGGTCAATCACGACGGCAGTATCGAACTGCCCTATCTACCGCCCATTCAGGTTGTTGGCCTGGACACCGAAGAAGTTGAAACCCGCTTGAGCCTGCAATTAATAGAAAAGCAGATCTTTCTCGCCCACACTCTGCGACTGAGTGTGCGCCCCATGCAGTGGGCGCCGGTGATGGTATCGGTTTCCGGCGCGGTGTATCAGCCCGGCCGCGTGCTCATCAATGATTTGCTGCCGCAGCAAACCGATGAAAACAAAACCGCGATTACCGGCGACTACCCCACTAAGCGGTTTCTCAGCGAAGCGCTGCGCGCCGCCGCCGGTGTTCGCCCCGATGCGCGGGTAGATAAAGTCATACTGATTCGCGACGGCTGGCAGCAGGAAGTCAATCTGGCGGGTATTTTCTCCGGCCACAGCAGCAATGACGTGCCACTGATTGCCGGTGACCAGATCATCGTGCCCAGCGCAGGCTGCCTGCAATCGCAACTGATTCGTCCTACGCAAATTACGCCTAAAGGTGTGCGGGTCTTCATCTCCAACCTGACCGATACCGCCCGCAACAATGCCGCCGCCGCGGTGGGCAAATACGCCAGCAGCATGCCCTATGGCAGTCGCCTCCTCGAAGCGGTAGTCTCAGGTAACTGCACCGGCGGCACGCGCATGACCAACTCCTCACGCTATGTGGTGCTGGTGGGCAACAATCCTCTGACGGGCAAGTCCGAAGTGATTGAGCGCAATATCGAAGAGCTGTTGCGCAACCCCGACGCGCCGGGTCTGAATCCCTATCTCTTGCCCAATGACACCGTAAGCTGCTATGACTCAACCTTAAATAACATAAGAGATATCGCCCGCGCCGTGGTAGAAATCGCCTCGCCCCTTTCTATCTTGCGCTAAGCGGAGTAAATCAGCCATGTCACCGACCATCGACCAGCGCCGCGCCCCAGTGCCCTATGCGCCCCCGGCAGACCGCCCCCGGTGGACCCGATACATCATCGTCGGCAGCTTGGCACTGCTGGCCATTTGGGGCATGGTCGCGCTGTATATTCTGTCGCCGCCACAGTACGTCAGCAAATTCGCCTTCGTACTGCCCGGCAAATCCGGCGGCGCCAAGGTCAACCTGCAAAGTATCGGCGAAGCCAGCACCAGCAGCACCTCGCCCTTTGGTACCAAGGGCATCAACCCGCGGGTCAATTACAAGGAAATGCTGCTCAGCGACACCGTCATTGGCACCGCCGCCAAGGCCCTGCAAATCGACTACGCCGATTTTGGCAAACCGGTCATCAAACTCGTCGACGAGACCGCTATCATCCAGGTCGCGGTTAAAAGCGGCAGCCCGGAGCACGCACAGCGCAAGTCGACAGCGTTGGTGGAATCGTTTAACGAGCGCATCGCCGAGCTGCGCCGCGATGAATTGCAGCGCCGCGAAGAAGGGATTGCCCAGGCCCTGTCGATATACCAGCAACGGCTGGACGAAGCCCAGCGTGCGCTGATCGAGCACAAACAAACCTCCGAATATGTATCGGGCCGCCAATACGAAGAGTTGAGCATGCGCCTGGAGCGTATCAAGGGTGACCGCGTAGGCGCCCTCGCTGAGCGCGATCAGGTCAGTGGCTATGTCGCCCAGTTGGCGCGCAACCTGGGCATTACCCCGCAACTGGCCGCCAGTGCCTTTATTCTCAACGCCGACCAGCAATTTCGCGAGCATCTGGCCAATTACCAGACGGCCACCACCACGCTGGCGGTGTACCGCAGCAAGTGGGGCGAAGGCCATCCTGCCGTAATTAAGGAAGGCGCCAAGCAAGACAGCACCCTCGACGCCCTGCAGCAACGCAGCTTCACTCTGGTCGGCCACCGCGATATGAATACCATCAAGCTGATCAGCCTGAACGAATCCGGTGAAAATGCCGGTTTATTTCAAGACCTGCTGATGTCGTTTGCAAAAATTGAAGGGCTGGTCGGCAAAATCAAACAGCTGGACGGCGCCATTACCCAGCACGGTGTCAGCCTAAAACGCTTTGCCGAAGAAGCCGCAACGCTGGATGAGCTGGAGAGAAACTACGAAATTGCCGAAGCGGTCTACACTTCAGCAGTCACCCAGATCGACACCAGCAAGGCAGACATCTTCGCCTCCTACCCCTTGGTACAGGTACTGGCGGCACCGTCGCTACCCAGCCGCCCCGCCTCGCCCAACAAAGTACTCGCCATTGTCGGCGGTGTGATGGGCAGTGGCATGGCCTTTTTCGGATTATTCCTGCTATGGAAGCGCAAGCAATTACTCCAGACAATATTATCGAAAAGTGGATTTGGTACGCTTTAATCCTGACCTATCCCTTTTACGTATTAGGCGCGGTGTATATCGTCGCGCCGGTTTTGGGCTGGCTGCTACTCGGCTACTGGGCCTACAATCTATGGCTGCCCGCGCCGATGCGTGCCCGCAGTATTCAGGTCGAACCCCATCCGGTGGTCATGCTGTGGGTCGCTGGCATGCTGGTCATGGAGGTCGCCCTGGTGTTTGGCCATATGGACTTCTACCTCGGCATTCCCGCCACCATCAAATCGACCATCGGCTGGGCCAAGGGCTGGGCGCTGCTGGCGGTCTTTATCATGATTGGTGCCACCCTGCCGATACGGCCGGAGCTGGTCTATCGCGCCTGTTGTGTGATTTGCCTGCACACCCTGATACTGATTCCGCTCTTCGTGGTCGCTGCCTACACACCGATTCCCGGCACCATTTACATCTCCCCCTTGAAAGCCATCGGCGGGCCGGGGCCGGAATTCTTCGAGTTCCAACTCTACGGTATTAACCCCGAATCCCTGGGGCCTCGCTGGCGTTTCTTTACCCCCTGGGCACCTGCCGCCGGCCTGCTGGCCAATTTTTATCTGGTGTTTGCCCTTCAGGAAAAAAATATCCGCTGGCGCTGGATCGGCATCATTGGCAGTGTCGCCATGGTATTGATGTGCCAATCGCGTGCCGGCTTGGTGGCAATGCTGTTTGTATCTCCCGCGGTATGGGTGATCTCGAGACTCAACTCCCCTGTTCTGTGGTTGGGCGGTGGCATCGGCCTGTCGGCAATGGCGGTGGTGGCAACCCAGCTGATGGCACTGGCGGAGTCGTCCGTGGAAGAGTTTAAATCCGCCCGCGCCGGCTCCAGCCGCGTGCGCGCGGCGCTGGCACGCATCGCTCTGCAGCGCTGGCGCGATGAAGCGCCAATATGGGGCCACGGCGTCGTCGAGCGCGGCCCTCACCTGGTCGAGTACATGCCCATAGGCTCCCACCACAGCTGGTATGGCTTACTGTTCGTCAAAGGCATTGTCGGCTTTTTCGCGCTGGCCATTCCCATGGCCGTCACCCTGGCACTGCTGGTGGCGAAAGCACAACGCTGCGCGACATCCAGAGCTGCACTATGCTGCCTACTTATTCTTTTCATGTTTAGCTTTGGCGAGAACCTCGAAATTCTCGCCTACCTCTTTTGGCCCGCGCTGGTGTTGATCGGTATCGCTTTCCGTTCGGACACCATCGCCAAAACAGTGGACGCCAATCAGTATGCAAAATCTTGATGCCCTGCTCGTCGGTTTTTACGGCATGCAAAACACCGGCGACGATATGCTCATGGCCGCCGCCGCCGCAGGGGCTCGGCAGTTGTTCGACGCGAGAAAAATAGGCACAACGGCCGCCAAAGGCAGCGCTGCGCCGCACCTGCAAGGACTGGAGTGTATTCAGAGCCGCCAGCAGCGTTTCAAAGGCCAGGACCGGATGCTTAAATATCTCGGTGCCCTGCGCAGCCGCCATATCATTATCGGCGGCGGATCGGTATTCCACACCGCCAAGGATATCGACCAGAAAAGCCACTACCTGAGGCTTGCCGGCTCGCGCAGCCATATTGCCGCCGGTGTCGGCCTGGGCCCCTTTGTGAATAGCGCGGCGGAGAAAGCCTGCGCCAAGTTCCTCAACCAGTGCAGTTTTACTGGCCTGCGGGACCGCGAGAGTTTTGATATCGCCCAAAGTATCGCTCCACAAGCCAATATTGCCCTAACCTTTGACCTCGCCCCGGGGCTGCGCTTTGATCACGCCTTTCAAGCCGCCATCGCCGACCAACGCGACAATGCCATTGGCGTTGCCCTATGCCCGGTAGAGCGCTTTAGCGGCGAGCCCGAACGCGAAACACAGCGACTGGTTCAGCTTGCGCAAGTGCTTCGCCAACACCACGCGCACAGCGGCGCAAAAATTCGTCTCATCGATTTCAATGGCCACCCCGATATCGGCGACAATGCCGTCCACACCGAGCTAGCCGCACTGCTCGAAGGCCTGCCGGTGACGGTTATCCCCTACAACCCCAACCCCTATGCGGCCATTCACGAGATCAGCAAATTGCGCGGCATCATCGCCATGCGGCTGCACGCGGCGATCTTCGCCTATTTGAGCCAGACACCCTGCGTGAATTTGAACTACCACCCCAAGTGCCACAACTGGTGCAGGGATATCGGCCAGCACGAACACAACACCGCCGACAGCGCCAACATCGACAACAACGCCGTGCAAAACGCGCTCGACGAAATCTGGCAGGGTGCCTACCGCGCGCCCTCACTCAGTATCCAAGATGCCTGCAACCGAGCCCAAAGCAACTGGAGGGCCCTGCCATGAATGAGCCAATGTTTTCCGTGGTCATACCGCTGTACAACAAGGCCGCCCATATCGCCGACACACTCCGCACCGTGCTGGCACAGCGCGACCGCGACTTTGAGATCCTGGTTGTCGACGACGGCTCCTCCGACAATGGCCCCGCCATCGTCGAACAACTGCAACAAAGCAGCCCACAGCTGCAGCTGCTGCGTCAAACCAACGGCGGCGTTTCCAAGGCGCGCAACACCGGCATCGACCATGCCTGCGGCCAATACCTGTGTTTTTTAGATGGCGACGACCAGTGGCATGAAAACTTTCTCGGCGAAATGCGCAGCCTGATCAGCGCCTTCCCCGACGCCGGCGCCTATTCCTGCGCCTATGCCCACCGCTTTGCCGACGGCCGCGACCTCGCGGTGGCGCCCCGCTTCCCGCGCCAACAGCGCCACCAGCAGCAGTTCAGCTACGACTTCTTTGCCGTCGCCAGTCGCGGCGAGCTGCCGATCATGCCGTCGAGCTGCTGCATTCCCCGCCACGTGCTGGAGCAGTGTGGCGGCTTTCCAGAGGGCGAGCCCATTGGCGAAGACCAGGACCTGTGGATACGCATCGCCTACCGCTACCCCCTGGCCTATTCCCGCAAAATTTTTTGCTACTACCTGCAAGACGCCGAAAACCGCGCCTGCATCAGCAATATCCCCAGTGAAGAATGCCCCTTCAGCCAGCGCCTGCAACAGCACGCCCTGCACAGTGGCGACCCACGGCGCAAGGACATGCTGCGCATGACTGCCAACCACCTACTGCATCTGGCCCAATTGAATATCCTCGCCGGCAATCGCGATGCTGCGCGGCAGCTACTGGCCGAGCCGCGCTGCTGGTTGCTACCCAAACGGCTGTTGAAGTGGCAGCTTAAAATGCGTCTACATTAGTCAAAGGCTGGTATAAAGAAGGGAGCGAGCCACTCATCGTGGGCAACTGAAACAGCGACCAGGCCGCCGTAATCACAGGGCATACTACGCGGAGAAAATACCGACCTGTTAATCCTTAAACTCAAAACCGCTAAGCAGCGCCTCTGACTGTTCGACCGACTGCTCATAGGATTCACAGAGATAGTCGTGAAACGACAGTGCAACAAAGGCGCCGTTGCGCCGCATGAATTTAGTATAAATGCGAAACTTGCTGCCAGCCGCAAAGGCATCCACTTCAACGTACTGCACATCGCCTTCCAGGCTCTGCCTTTCAACGGGGTAGACAAAGTTATTGTTAGCGCCCTCATTCCCCGACCCTGCGGCTTCCTCAAGGCCTTGCTTGATATTCTGCAAACTACTGCTGGCCCAATCCTCGACGGGATAATCGCCAGATATCCTGAAATTATCGATAAAAATCGCCAGCTGACTGCCCGGCAGGCTAGCCCTGACCCCGCCCGGCGTTCTCTCAAACTGCCAGGCATCGGAAATTTTAAGTGACCAGTCATCGGTCACCATCTCTACAAGTTTCTCACTCACCACATCATCCTTTTGACCTTCGGCAGCAACTGCACAGCCCATTAAGAGCAGCGCAAAAACAACAAACAACGGCTGTCTCTTCATCTTATCACCACGGCCCCCTCTCTCAGACAAAGGTGTACCTTCAACTCAAAAAATTTGAGGTTAATTGAAGAATTACAGGCAGGGTCGGGCAGGACTAGGCCGGAAGACATGTTCCCTTTGTACGCGTAAAACGCCATTTCGCTCGATGATAACCGCATGGCGCAGTTTTTGAATCACGTAGATGCGTTAGCACGGGAATAAAGGGATGCCGGCGGCGGTAAAATGCACCGCGCGTCGGTGATGCGACTCTCTTTGACGAAAGGGTAATGCCCAAAATAGCCGGGCAGTCTAGGTCTGACCTTGGCTGTCGATCACCTGACTGATGCTGCGGCGCGCCATATCGAAGCTGAATTGCAGCCACAGGCAAATGCCCAATAACTTAAAGCCATCTTCAATCACCAGCGCCGCCAGTTGTCTGTCGTCCAATAAACTGTCGCTCAGTACCGATATCACCCAGCAGATTACCGCCGGCAGTGCAAAGATAAAGGAGCCGGCAATCGACCGGCGAAACAGCATTAATACGGCCATCACGACGCCGCCAATGAAAGCTTGGGTGAAGAATTCCGGTATGCCCAGCACCAGCAGAAACAGGCCCTCGTGCAAAAGGAAGGCATCATCGGCCAGTAGCAAGAGGCTGCAACAGGCCAGCCAGAAGCTGGTGCTTGCCCGACGCGGCCCGGCGTTGTAGTGCTTGCGCAGGGCCACCGCCAATAACGACACGCCCGCCGCCATCGCCAGCAGTACACTGCCCAAGGTAGACAGGGCGCCGATCAACCAACCGCGCTTGGCACTCAGGGCTGCGTCATCACTGAGTTCGGCAAGGCTCAAGCCGGTGTAATGGCTGGCGACCAGGGCCAGCAGCAAGGCCGCCAGACTCATCGCCAACGGCGCGGCCAAGCGCCCGAGGCCGGGCATCTCGAACACCTGTCGTCGTTTGATCACTAACTTAGCATTGACCATGATTACGCCGCCGCCATAACCCGTTGTTCTAGGGCACTGTATAGATGAGTGGGCAGACAGCTCAACAAGACTGTGCACCCAGTGGTAAGCGCTGTGCGACCGAATTCCTTACCCGCGATACGAATATCTGAGCGATAGGCTCGCGCCAGCAATTTGCGCGCGCTGGCGCCGTCGCGAGACTGCACCGCGCGCCGCGCCAAATAACGGTATTGGTAGGCGCGAGCCAGCGACTCCCAGCGGGCGATAAAGCCGGGGTCGATACGGCGATTGCACTCCACCGAGCGCTCCCAAGAGGCCAGTTGATTTTGCCAGTTTGCCGACAGGCCCTCGCCGTTAACGCGATACAACGTCAGCGCTTGGTCGATACCGGCAAACTCCCAATCCGTCGACAAAGCAATTCTCAGCCAACACTCCACATCTTCAGATTGACGAAAACTTTCGTCGAAATACATTGCGCCATAATGGCCGTGTTCAGGACGAAGAAACTCGATGGCTTTCAGGGTCTCCCGGCGAATTACCGGCGCCGAACCATTACCCACCGGGTTGCGGCAAAAAATATCGGCCGCCGTCACCGCCTCGCACTTCGGTGTTTGGCCGATGCTCATCAACTCACCGCTTTCATCCATAAACTGCGAGGCGCTGTAACTGACTCCCACCGAGGGATTGGCACGCAAATGCGCCACATGCATTTCCAGTTTTTCTGGACGCCACATGTCGTCTGAGTCGAGAAAGGCAATATAGTCGCCGCTGGCGCGACA